>JBATTX010000088.1:0-3960 GCA_049670825.1 Arcobacteraceae bacterium
TAGATGAGTTAGAGGTAAAAATCGAAAAACTCTGCCAACTTGAAAATGCACTTATTTCACTTTCTGATGGATTTAATTACGACATAGAAAAAAGAGAACTCTACAACAATGAGCAAATAAAACTTACCAAAAAAGAAACCCTACTTCTACACCAACTTATCACAAATAAAAATAAAGTGATAAGCTATGACAATATTTTAAACTATGTTTGGGAAGGTGATGTTGCTACAACTGATAGTATCAGAACATTAGTGATGAGACTTCGTAAAAAAATACCCAAAGATTCACTTGAAACTATAGTTGACTTTGGCTATAAGTTTCATGTGAACTAGAAAAAATCAAGTACTCCCAAAACTTCATCAAAAATTGAGTAATTAATGCTACATTTTACTTTTATTTGAATAAAAAGTATACAATAATTCATCTCAATAAGGTATCACAATAGTATATAATACTTACATATTAAAAAAAGGTGCAAAACGATGATTGAAGAATTAATTAACAACAACAAAATAAAAATATTTTTTCAACCTATTGTTTCTATTAAAAATAAAAAAATCTTTTCATTTGAAGCACTTACAAGAGCTTTCGATGAAAATGACGATATTATTTCCCCTATGTACCTATTCAAACAAGCAAAAAAAGAGCACTTGAGTAATAAACTTGATTCATATGTAAGAGAGTTAGCTTTAGATAAGTTTTTACCCTATCACGAAGAAAATAAAGATATATTGCTCTTTTTAAATTTTGAATCTTCATTTATCGATAGTGAAGAGTATCATCAGTTTATAGAGATTGTTAAAAGTAAAAAAATCAACCCTTCAAATGTAGTTTTAGAGATAAAAGAGGATGAGATACGAGATAACAATGCGATTAAAAAATTTGTAGACTTGTATAGAAAACATGGTTTTATCATTGCTATTGATGATTTTGGTACAGGCTATTCTAGTTTTGATAGGTTATCATTGATTCAACCTGATATTGTAAAGATTGATAGATCACTTATCTATGATATTGATAAAAATTTTATCAATGCAGAGATACTTCATGCTATATCAAATATGTGTCATAAAATTGGAGCGATAGTTTTAGCAGAAGGGGTAGAGAGTAAGGATGAAATTCTTAACTGTATGGCAAAAGATATTGATATCTTTCAAGGATTTTATTTTGCTAAACCAAAAGATTGTATAGACGCTAAACTCAAAGATACATTATATAAACGTATCAATACAATTGGTGATGATTATAAAGATGAGATAAGTAATATTATCAATAAAAAAAGAATCATACTTAATAATGCTCAAAAATTATGTAACAAAATCATCAATATTTATAATCAAAATTGTGATAGATGTAGTCTTGAATTGAAAAATATTATCTCTGAAAATGAACATCTTGAAGCAATTTATAAAATTGATTTTGAATCTGGATTACAATTTGATGATACGATTATAAACATAGATGAAAGTACCCTATTTAGACCAACAAAACATAACGATGACCACAGTTTAAAAGAGTATTACTTTATTGCTAAAAATTCATCAAGACGTAACTATTTAAGTACAAGATATGTTTCTAAAGCTAGTGGTCATATGTGTCGTACATATTCAGCAATAGTAGAAATCAATAATTCTAAATATATATTATGTTTAGATATAGTTAGTATATAAAAGGATTTAGTATGCAAGAATTTATGCAAACATATAAAGTAAATAGTGAAGACATAGAAAAATTTCTTGTTGAAACTATTCGAAATGTAGGAGACTTAGAACTAAAAGAAAATGACAATTTTGACAAACTTTTTAAAGTGTTTCCATCTTTAGAGTTAGCATACGTTTGTAATAAAACCACATTAGATCAAATCTCAGCAAATATTTATAGAACAAAAGTAAGTAACTCACAACTTGGAATAAATCGCAAATATCTTTTAAATAAAATTCATTTTAATGAAACAGGCATATCAGTATCTGAACCATATATTAGTAGTGCCTCAGGAGCAACTTGTGTAACTGTAGCAAAACTTGAAAAAGAGAAAATCTATTTTTTTGATTTTAAAGTAAACGAACTCTTACAAAGACTAGGTTTAATTGAGGTGCATAAAGAGTTTAACATCATTAACAAATCATTTTATTTTATCACAGCTGGGGTGATGATGATTTTGGCTCTTTTTGCAGTTGGGTACTCTTTATATGAGTTTATCCATTCTGTGTTTTATAAATCTGGTCTCTCTATAGAATCTATTTTTAAACCAGTAATTGCACTTACATTAGGATTAGCTGTATTTGATTTAGCAAAAACTATACTTGAACAAGAGGTTGTTTTTAAAAGTTACTCGAAAAATAGTGGCTCTGAGTATAAAGTGTTGATTAAATTTTCTGTAACTATTATTATCGCGCTTTTAATTGAGTCTTTGATGGTAGTATTTAAAATAGCTATTGATAACTATTCACAAATGTTACATGCAGTGTATTTAATAGGTGGTGTATCTTTTCTTTTTATTGCACTTGGAAGTTTTATATTCTTTACAAAACAAAAAAAGCGATCTTAATAGATCACTTTTTTATATTATATTTATCTGGTGAAGTTACAAAAGCCAACCATCTTAAGATAAATAAAAATAGTAAAACACCACAAAATATTAAAATATGGTAGTTTATCGTACTTGAAAATAGTGTTTCTAAACTATCAATCTGAATCTCATTAATTTTTACAACATTTACAATCAATTCTCGTAATGTCAAAATAATAAAAGCATCGATAAGAATTCGTATTTGAACCCGTTTCTCTCTTAAAAAACTCATCACCGCTCGCACAATCTCAAGCATAATAATAAAATATAAAAGATATATAATGATAACTATCATACTGTCTGTACCGATTGCTACAGCAAATAAAATAAGTGCTAATATTAATTCGATATAAAATTTATTGTAAAAAAAAGCTCTAAATTTTCTCATGTATATCCTTTCTTTGAGTCAATCTTTTTTGCATTATAGCAAAAATATTATATTTATTGGTTACTAAAATGTAATTTTTGTTATAATGCGCTCAAATAATTCAAAAGGTAAAAAAGTGAAAAAAAAGATAGAACAAGCAACATTATTACTAGAAGCACTGCCTTATATAAAACAACATAAAGATCAAATTTTTGTTATCAAATATGGGGGTTCAGCACAAATCAATCCTGAATTAAAAAATAAATTTGCACAAGATATTATTTTATTATATATGGTAGGGATTAAACCAGTTATTATCCATGGTGGTGGAAACAAAATCAACTCTATTTTAGACAAAATGCAAATAGGAAGTGAATTTGTTGATGGTATGCGTGTAACAGATGAAGCAGTTATGGAAGTAGTAGAGATGGTACTTGCAGGTAACATCAACAAAGAGATTACAACACTATTAAATATGCATGGTGGAAAAGCTATAGGTATTACAGGAAAAGATGCAAACTTCTTAACTGCTATTCCAAAAGATGGTGGAAAATATGGACTAGTAGGTGAGATTACAAATGTAAAAAGTAGTGTCGTAGAAAATCTATTAACTGAAAAATTTATTCCAGTTATTGCACCTATTGCTTCTGGTAATGAATTTAATCATCCAGGTTTTAATATCAATGCAGATTTAGCAGCAAGTAAAATAGCAGCAGCTCTAAATGCACGCAAAATTATTTTTATGACAGATATAGCTGGAGTTTTAAATAAAGATAAAGAACTATTGTCTACACTTACAGAAGAAGAGATAATCGCATATAAAGCTGATGGAACTATTCATGGTGGTATGATACCTAAAGTAGATGCTTGTTTAGAAGCGATTCATGGAGGGGTTGAAAAAGCGCACATCATCAATGGTAAAATCGACCACTCTATTCTTTTAGAAGTATTTACTAGTGAAGGGATTGGAACAGTAATCAAACAAAAAAAATAATACTTTTTCTTTCTTTTCAATATTTAACAC
>JBATTX010000089.1:0-17203 GCA_049670825.1 Arcobacteraceae bacterium
TAAATACTCAATATTTACAAAAAATAAAAACACTGCAATTGGACTTGGATTGATGAGTAAGTTTCCTATTGTAAGTAGTAAAAATATTATTGTTGATAAATATGACAAATACTCAAGAGATATTTTAAAAGTAATTGTAGAGATTGAAAATAAGCCTTTAATCATCTATAATAATCATTGGCGTTCAAAAAAAGCAAAAGAATCTCAACGTATAAAATATGCATTGGCTTTAAAAAAAGATGTTGATGCTTTAGATGAAGATAAAGATTACATTATTCTTGGTGACTTAAACTCAAATTATAATGAGTACCAAACATTTAAGTATGATAAAAATTTAAATGATACCTTTAATATCACAGGGATTAACCAAATTCTTAACACAACGATTGATGAAAATTTTATTCATAAACATACCCTATTTTCACATAATAAAAAAGTTCATTTTAATACTTGGCTAGAGTTACCGATAAACAATCGATTTAGTACAAAATTTAAAAAACAAAATAATACTCCTGATAATTTGATTTTATCAAAAGGTTTATTTGATAATCAAAACATCTCATACATTGATAAAAGCTTTAATATTTTTAAACCAAATTATTTATTCAACAACAAAAAAATAATCAGATGGAATAAACATAAACTCGATGGTTATTCTGATCATCTTCCCATCTATGCTTTTTTTTCAACACAAAGTCAAAATTATGATTTGGGGGTAATTAAAACACATATAAAAAAAAGTAATGGTATTAGTCATCTTTATACCATTGAACAAATTTCAAATTATGATTTAAAAGATGTTATTGTTATATACAAAGCTAAAAATATAGCAATTTTAAAGCAACTCAACGATGATAAATCTATTATGCTATACAAACCATCAGATAAATTAAAACTTGGCTATATCTATGATTTAACGGTTAATAATATTGATCTCTATTTTGGATTAAAAGAGATAAAAAACGTATCAAATATTGTGTTAAAAAAGAGCTTTGAAAACTTTAAAGAACTTTATTTAGATGGTAATAAAATAGATTTACAGAATCCTCAATATATAAATAGTGTTATTACTAATTTAGAGGGAGTTTATAGTCAAAATTATCTTTATTTAGATAATACTAAAATCAGATTGTATTTTCCAAAAGGAATAAAAAAACCAGAAGAAAAAAGTAAACTTTTTATATCTTCTGGTCATTTAAGTATTTATAAGTCTTTGATGCAAATTGTATTGCATGATGAAGAGGATTTTATACGAAGATAGAAACTATTTAGTCCCTATCATATTTACTATAATTTTGTACAATGAAGGGATATCTGTTTTACCAACAAATCCATCAATACCAATTCTATTCATTTTATCTTTTACAGCGTCTGTTGTCATACTAGAGTTAACAACAACTGGAATATGTGAATATTTTGCTGTCTCTTTGATATATTTAGCAACTTGATATCCATCAGTACCTGGCATCTCAATATCAGTAATAACCATTCCTACTTTACTAGGATCATCAAGTTCTTCTAATCTATCTAAAAGTTCACCACCATTTACAGACATCATGTAGTTAGCTTTTGCTTTATTTAAAAATTGAATCATCACTTCTCTTGCAACTGCACTATCTTCTGCTACAAGAATGATTTTTTCATTATTTACTGGACTCGTAATGTATCTATCTAAATCACTAGCATTAATATCTGTCCAACCAATATCAGATAATAATTGTTCAGCATTAAATACTGTACACAAGTGATCTTTTTTATCTATCTCTACATATGTAGTATATGTTACTTTAGAATTTTGATTTTCTGAGTTAATAAGTTCTGCAGTTGTTTTTTCAACGATATTTACCATATCTTTTACTAAAAAACCAACTTGCTTGTGATTAAATTCACAAAAAATAATAAGTTTATATTCATTTACTGGTAATGACTTATATCCTAACCATCTATCAAGGTTTATCAATGTAATTGGTTCACCCCTAATAGTAGCAATACCTTCAATAACATCAGTATCTGTTGGAGTATCAGTTATATCAATCTCTTCAGTAATAATAAATGCTTTAATTTTCGCAATATTTATAGCATACATATCACCATGTCCAGTATAAAATACTGCTAGCTGTTGTACATTACGAAGGTGTGCTTGTGTTAATTGTTCTACACTATCACTAATTCCACTCATATAAATCCTTTTAAAGTAAGTTTAAACTATTTTATCTGTTTTTCACTTAATATTTTTTTAATTGCTATACTACACATAGTAAGTCCAAAAGCCCCAGTAACGCCTACAAAACTTCCTAGTTCTTTACAGTTTGGATTTTCACTACTAAATATAACTTTATAACTTTTATTAAATCGAGCTTTTTTTAATTTGTCTCGAATTTTTCTTGCAAATGGGTCGTTAAATGTCTTAAAAATATTAATATATTCTATCTTTGTAGGATCAAATCTTTTAGCACTTCCTGTTGTTGATACAAGTTTTTTGTGATACTTTTTTATCAACTCTACTTTCATATCAATATCATCAATTGCATCTAAGATCAAATCGTATGAACTCATATCAAAGCTATCCAACCACTCTTGGTCTATTTTTTTATTTATTGCTGTTACTTTTGGATATAAAGTCTTTAGATGATCTACTTTTACACTTCCAATTGCACCTGGTGTTTCACTTCCTAATTGTCTATTTTGATTTGATTCTTCATAAACATCAAAATCTACAATAGTGATGTCTGTTAATCCTGTTCGGTATAGTCCATCTAAAGCAAAGCTACCAACTCCTCCAACTCCTAATAATATAACTCTAGCATTTTGCAATATCTCAAAATCACTCCCAAATAACTTTTTACTTCTACTATATTTCAATTTCTATCCTTCCTTGTATTCTAGTATCTTTTGCTCGTATTATAGCATCTTCTAATTTGTCCATTACTGATTCATAACTATCAGTATCTTCAACTTGTGTTATTCCAAATGAGATAGTGGTATAAGAATCATAAGTTGTTTCTAAACTTACAATTGTTTCTATTTTTTCTGCTAAAACCATCGCACCACTGAGTGACGTTCCACTTGTTAAAATTATAAATCGTCCATTTTTAAATTTTCCAAAATAATCGTTTGTTCTGATTTTTTTTAAAACTAAATCTCCTAGAAAAATATTCAATTCAGTCGTATCTTTTGCTGAACTCACATCTATTAAAATACAAGAAAGATCAGTTTTATATCTTTGAACTCTAGCTATTTCATTTTTTAAAATTTCTTTAATAAATGATTCTTTGTAAGCACCTGTTTGTATATCTTTTTTAATTATATCTACAATATTATGCATCGATAAATTATCTTTTTCAACACCTTCTATCTCTTCATTATATTTTGAGTTATGCTTTTTAATATGTATCATAAGTAAACTAGTATAAATAAAGGTACTTAAGAGTACATTTCCTATTACTATAGCATTAAACATATCTTTATATATAAAAGTTTCAGGAAGCGAATGAACCATAATTATTGCCAAAGCACCTTTTGCTCCTGAATAGGTTAATGCTCTTGCCCATCTAAAAGGTAAATCTAACTTCCATGTCATACCAGTAATAAAAAATAATCTAATAATAGTAGTAATTAAAAAAACTATAAAAATCTCTTTTATATACTGAGATAAAGAGGAAAGATCGATAATTTCAGCAACGATTATAAATACTATTGCATTTGCAAAAATTCCTATAAATTCTGATTCTTTTTTATACTCTCTGTATTCTTTTTTTGTAAGTGCAGGAACTGTTTTCACTAAATTAATAAGTGATGATTCGATATTATTTTCATCTATTTCATGATGTTGTGATTTTTTATTTGAATTATCATTTTTCACTAAATATTTAAAAGTTAATACAGAAGTTACAATTGATAAAATACCCGCAATTTGGAAATGCTCAGCAATTAAAAAAGAAACTATTACAATTAAATAAATCACAAGTAATTGATCAAACGAGTTTTTTAGAACCTTAATCGTAAAGTATCCTACATACGCAACAATAATACCTATAATAGTTGAAAGAAAAAGTACTTTGATTAAAGTGATGTTAATATCAATCACAGTGAGCATACTGCCACTTATCATAGGCATAGCTATAAAATAAAAAATTATCAAAGCTGTAACATCATTAAAAAGTGATTCAGATTCTGCATATATTTTCAGTTTATTTGGAAGATTGAATTTTGACATAATACTTGTAACCGTTATTGCATCTGTTGCCATTAGCATTGTAAATAAAGCTACTAACATTCCTACTGTAAACTGATGTTCTGGCAAAAGGTAAGGAGTAATAAAAACGGCAATACTTATCGAACTGACAACTGCAAATAATGCCAAATAAACAATCTCTTTATAGTGTTTTTTTAACTGATGTGCAGAGATATTTAAAATATCTGGCAATAAAATTACAGGAAGCATAAGATATAAAATCTCATCAAACTTCTCATTTGAAAGTGTCGTAATATTTGGAAAAAGATGCGAGAGTAAAAAAGACAACACAATTAAACTGAGTGTCGTAGGTATTTTAGTCAAATTCTCTATCACACGAGATAAAAGAATAAAAACTAAAAGTATCGTAAATAACAATAACATCTTTGTTCCTTCTAGTAGATAAGTCCCTCTTTTAAAAGTGCTTGTTTTATATTATACATTTGTCTATGTTTTTCATTACACCACATAGGAGAAAGTAAAGTACTATCACTAATTCCTGCTGTGATTCGTGAGATAGAGATATTTTTTGGTAACATTTTGATAGATTTTATTAAAGTATCAATATACTCCTCTTCAGAGATCGGCTCAAATTTCCCTTTTTTGTACTCATTTGTTAAAAGTGTATTTTTCACTACATAAAGTGGATGAAATTTAATCGAATCAACATCAAGTTTAATTGTTTCTTCAACCCCTTTTAACATCATCTCTTGGTTTTCTTCAGGTAAACCAAAAACTAAATGTCCACAAACCAAGATGTTTTTTCTCTCTTTTGTTTTGGTAATCCACTCTACGATATTTGCAAAATCGTGTCCACGATTGATTTTTTCTAAAGTACTATCATAAACAGACTGAATACCATACTCAAGCCAAATCTCTTTTGTTTGTGCTAACTCTTCTAAATAATCTAATGTTTCTTCAGTGATGCAATCTGTTCTTGTACCGATACTAAGTCCAATTACATCATCAAAACTTAATGCTCTTTCATACAATGCTTTGAGTGTATCAAGAGGTGCGTAAGTATTTGTAAATGATTGAAAATAGACAATAAACTTTTTTGCACCAAATTTATTTTGTAATCTTTCTTTAGTAGCATCAAATTGCATTTTTAATTGCATAAGTTGCTTATCTAAGTAAGGATTTTCTTTACTAAAAAGATTGAGTTTGAATTTTGATTTATCAACTTGATTTGGAGAGAAAGACTCATTTTCACAGAAGCTACAACCACCTTTTGTGATTGTACCATCTATATTTGGACAAGTAAATCCAGAAATACTTATGGGGACTTTATAAACTTTTTCACCATGCTTTTTTTTCCAGTATCTACCAATTGTGTGTATATTTTCCATTAATTAAATTTTATTCCTACGCGATAAAATAATCGCCATCAAAACTCACCATAGAGTAGTTTCTATCTCTACCTAAAGCATCTTTTAAATCATCTATTGAAAGATATTTTAAAGAGTCTGCTTCAATGTAGTTTCTTACCTCTTCTGGTGTTTTCATTGCGTTGATTAACTCCTCTTTTGTTGGAGTATCAATACCATAATAACAAGGATGTTTAATCATAGGAGAAGCAACTCTAAAGTGTACTTCAGCAGCTCCTGCATCTTTTAACATTCTTACTATTCTTTTACTTGTTGTACCTCTTACAATACTATCATCAATTACTACTAATTTTTTTCCTTGAATCAACGATTTCATAGGGCTTAGTTTCATTTTAACTTTCATATTTCTCATAGCTTGTGTTGGTTCGATAAATGTTCTCCCAACATAATGGTTGCGGATAATTCCAAGCTCAAAAGGGATACCTGAAGCTTTTGCATACCCTAAAGCAGAAGGAACACCACTATCTGGAACAGGGATAACCATATCTGCATCTAAAAGATCTTTATCATTTAAAGCTAAAGCTTTTCCCATCTCTTCTCTTAAAGCATATACATTTTTACCATCAATATCACTATCAGGTCTAGCAAAATAAATATATTCAAAAGCACATGGTCTGAACTCTTTTGTATCATCTAACATAATAGATTCTGGCTCATCTGTATCTTCACTAAAAATAACCATTTCACCTGGTTTTACATCTCTTACAAAGTCTGCGTCAACTAAATCAAAACAACATGTTTCACTAGCAATAATATATCCACCAGATTTTAATTTCCCAATACTTAAAGGTCTAATTCCATGAGGATCTCTTACTACAAAAAGTTTACTTCTACTTTGAATAATAAAGTTATATGCACCTTTTAGTTTTGTAAGCGATTTTGTAATTCTATCTCTTAGTTTATCTTGGCTTGATTTTGCAATCAGATGTATAAGATTTTCAGTATCCATACCTGTTTGGAAAATAGAACCCTCATCAATAAGTCTTTTTCTTACAACATCTTTATTTACAAGATTCCCATTATGTACAATTGAGATTTCACCCAATTTATACTTTGCTTGGATAGGTTGTGCATCAAAAACAGAATCACTTCCTGCAGTCGAATATCTATTGTGACCTATTGCCATATTTCCTTGTAAAAGTTTAAATGCATCTTCATCAAATACATCTCTTACAAAACCTCTTCCTTTTACAGTGATGATTTTTTTAGAATCAGAACCACCAGCACTAATACCTGTTGCTTCATGACCTCTGTGTTGCATCGCAAATAAAGCAGCTGAAGCTAACTTCGCTGCATCGTTGTTTCCATAAATTCCTACTACTGCACACATATTAAAGTCCTAAACAATCATTTATACTATATAAACCAACTTCTTGATTTACTAGCCATTTTCCAGCTTTTATAGCACCTTTGCTAAATGTATTTCTAGCAGTCGCTGTGTGGTTTAACTCAATAAACTCACCGTCATTATAAAATCCAGCTGTGTGACGACCTACAATGTCTCCACCTCTTAAACTCATCACTGCAATTTCATCTTTACTTCTAGCTCCGATAATTCCATCTCTTCCTGAAACTCTTACACTATCAAGATCTAATCCTCTAGCATCTGCTGCATGTTCCGCTAAAGTCAAAGCTGTACCACTAGGGCTATCAACTTTATGTCTATGGTGTTGTTCTACAATTTCACAATCAAATTCTGCTAAAGTTTTAGAAGCAATAGAAACAAGTTTATTTAAAACTGCAACCCCTAAACTCATATTTGTAGCGTATAATACTGGTACTACTTTACTAGCTTCAATTAAAAGATTTTTTTGATGTTCACTAAATCCTGTTGTAGCTATTACTAAAGGTTTTCCTTTTCCACTTTGTACTACTGTAGTTAATAACTCTTCAGTTGCTTCTGGAACTGAAAAATCAATAATTACATCCGAAGCATCTAAAAGTGTTTGTATATCATTTGTTACTACTGTATCTTCGGGTACAGTTTTTGTTAATTTGCTACTAACATGAACACTTCCAACACAAGCGTTCTCATCAATTAACAAATCATCTATGAGTAAAGAGCCAACTCTACCCGTACTTCCTAAAATTCCAACTTTTAACATCATTTTATCCTGAGGTATAATTTAATTATTCGCATTATACCCTTTTAGTTTTAAAATAACTTAGTATAGTTTTTTGTTACCTAGATAGTTTTATATTTATTTAAAATATATCTTAAAAAATACTAGAGATTGATTGCTTCTGGATTATTTTGTAAATATTCGTGAGCCATATATGAACTCCTAGCATATGGAGTACTATGAACAAATTCAAATCCCATATCCATTGCAATTTGTTTATATCGTGCAAATTGTTCAGGTGTTACATACTCAATAACTTTAGCATATTCTCCTGATGGAGCAAGATATTGTCCAATACTTAAAAATTTACATCCTACAGAGATCAAGTCTTTAAATACAGCAACCATCTCCTCTTCTGTTTCACCAAGTCCAACCATCAAAGCACTTTTTGTTTTGATAGCATCTCCACCCATCTCTTTTAATCTTTTTAAAACATGAATAGAACGTTCATACGAAGCATTTTTTCGTATCTTATAAAATCTTGGAACTGTTTCTATATTGTGACCAATAATCACTGCCCCACTGTCAACTGCTCTTTGTAAGGATTCCTCTTTTGCTTTAAAATCTGGAATCAAAATCTCAACTTGTGTACCAGGAGATTTTTCTAAAATATCTTGTGTCACTCTATAAAACTGTTCAGCCCCACCATCTTTTAGATCATCTCTTGCTGGACTTGTAATAACAACAAATTTTAATCCAAGATGTAACACAGATGTAGTTACTTTTTGAATCTCAGTTAGATCAACCTCAGTTGGTAATCCTGTTAAAACATTACAATAATCACATCGCCGTGTACAAATATTTCCCAAAATTAAAAATGTAGCATTTTTATTTGCGTAACACTCACTTATGTTTGGACATTTTGCTTCTTGACAAATAGTATGTAATCCACCTACATCTTTTAAAAGTGTTTCCATCTCTATTTGAGCACTTGGTGTGATTTTTTTTCGTAACCATTCGGGTTTTCTAAAATTAATTTTTTTGTCAGTAAATTCTACATTACTTGGCATAGTCATATTTATCCTTTAATAAAAGAGTCAGTTTCTCTTTTTCATTTTCTTTTAGTGATGATGCTTCTAGTTGTACTTCAAATATTTTTTCAAAAGATTCAACTACTAATTTAATTGCATCATTATATGATATGTTAATATCAAAGTCTGTTAAGCCATTGCCTATTTCAGATTTGTGCTTATTCTCTTCATCTATTTTTTCTATAGGTATTGAGCCATGTTGAAAAATAAACTTTTTGGTCCTTCTTTGAGCATTTCCACCAAGTTTAATTCCATTTACTACGATATCATATGCTTCAAAACCAACTTGGCAAAATGGACTTTTACTTAACTTTAACGATTCATCATCTTTAACGTAGTGTGCCTCAAGTCCTAACTTTTTGTAAAATTCAAGTAAAAATCCACAAATCTTTTCATAAGATTGTTTTACACTTAAATTTTCTAAATATTTTGGAGGAATTATCAAACTATATGAGAGGTCATGGCCATGAAAAAGTACCCCTCCACCTGTTATTCTTTTTGCACAATTATTATTATAATCTTCCAAATACTCATAATCAGTTATTTTTTGAGATATTCCAAGTGTAAATGATTTTTCCCATGTATATAATCGAAATATTGGCAAATCAGATTCTTCAAAACATAAAGCCAAAGCTTCGTCCGTTGCCATATTCAATTTAGCACTATTTTTTTCAGATATTATTAGTCTAAATCTCTTTTTATTCAACTATTTTTCCTCAATACAATATTACCAAAAGTAACACTTTTTTTATTAACTATATTTTATTACTATTTTTCAATACTTTTTATAATCATTATGAGTTATTTTGATTACATATTGTAACTAGATTTTTTTAAAAATTGAATAAATTTTACTATTAGTTACAGTTTTTGCTAAATTTTAAATATTTTTAGTGTACAATTCTAAAACGCTACGATTTCGCTATATTAGTATGAAGTCAAGCGATTCGGTATAATTATGAAAATAAGAAATTATATACCAAAATTGAAAAGGAAATATTTATGCAAGATATAAGTTTAGTAGATATAGACCCTGAAGAAACACAGGAATGGATAGAAGCCCTTGAGGTTATTATTAAAGAAGAAGGGAGCGAAAGAGCTCACTTTTTATTAGAAACATTAATTGATAAAGCAAGAAGAAATGGTTCGGATATTGCATATAATCCAAACACTTCTTATTTAAATACAATCCCTGTAGATCAAGAGCCAGTTATGCCAGGGAATAGAGACCTTGAAAGAAAAATTCGTTCTATCATTAGATGGAATGCACAAACAATGGTACTACGAGCATCTAAAAAGAATTTAGAACTAGGTGGACACATTGCATCTTTTCAGTCTTCTGCTACATTATATGATACAGCATTCAATCACTTTTTTAAAGCACCAAATGCAAAAGATGGTGGAGATTTAGTATTTTTCCAAGGACATATCGCACCTGGAATTTATGCAAGAAGTTTTGTTGAGGGAAGATTTTCTGAGGAGCAAATGGATAACTTTAGACAAGAAGCATTCGCAGATGGTTTATCATCATATCCACACCCTAAACTTATGCCAAACTACTGGCAGTTTCCAACAGTTTCTATGGGACTAGGACCAATTCAAGCAATTTACCAAGCAAGATTTTTAAAATATCTTACAAATAGAGGTATCAAAGATTGTAGTAACCAAACTGTATATTGTTATATGGGTGATGGTGAAACTGATGAGCCAGAATCATTAGGTGCAATTGGACTAGCAGGTAGAGAAGGACTTGATAACTTAGTATTTGTTATTAACTGTAACCTACAAAGACTAGATGGACCAGTAAGAGGAAATGGACATATTATCCAAGAACTAGAAGGAACATTCAGAGGTGCTGGATGGGAAGTTATCAAAGTTATCTGGGGTAGACATTGGGATGCATTACTAGATAAAGATAAATCTGGTAAATTAAAACAACTTATGGAAGAAACAGTTGATGGTGAATACCAAAACTTTAAACAAAAAGGTGGAGCATACACAAGAGAACACTTCTTCAATAAATATCCTGAAACTGCAAAACTTGTTGAAAATATGAGTGACGATGATATCTGGAAACTAAACAGAGGTGGACACGATCCAGTTAAAGTTTATGCTGCATACAAAAAAGCACAAGATACTAAAGGGAAACCATCAGTAATTTTAGCAAAAACTGTTAAAGGTTACGGAATGGGTGAATCTGCTGAGGGTAAAAATATTGCTCACGGTGTTAAAAAAGTTGATATTGATTCATTAAGACAATTTAGAGATAGATTCGACATCCCTATTACAGATGCAGAGCTTACAACATTACCATACTATAGACCAGCAGAAGATTCAGAAGAGTTAAAATATATGAAATCTAGACGTGCTGAACTTGGTGGATTCTTACCACAAAGAACTCCTAAATTCTCTGCAGCATTAGAGATTCCTACATTAGATAAATTTGATGCAATTTTAAAAGGAAGTGGAGATAGAGAGATCTCTACTACTATGGCATTTGTAAGAGTATTAAATATTTTAGTAAAAGACAAAGCTATTGGAAAAAGAATTGTTCCAATCGTTCCAGATGAAGCAAGAACATTTGGTATGGAAGGTATGTTTAGACAACTTGGTATCTACGCAAACGAAGGTCAAAAATATATCCCACAAGATAAAGATCAAGTTGCTTACTACAAAGAAGATAAAAAAGGTCAAGTACTTCAAGAGGGTATTAATGAGCTTGGTGCTATGGGTTCATGGACAGCAGCTGCAACATCATACTCTGTAAATGATTGTCCAATGATTCCTTTCTACATTTTCTACTCTATGTTTGGATTCCAAAGAACTGGAGATATGTGTTGGGCAGCTGGTGATCAAATGGCAAGAGGTTTCTTAGTTGGTGGAACATCTGGTAGAACTACACTTAATGGTGAAGGTTTACAACATGAAGATGGTCACTCACATGTTATTGCAAATACAATTCCAAATTGTATCACTTATGATCCAACATACGGTTACGAAGTTGCTGTTATTGTTCAAGATGGTATCAACAGAATGTATGGTGAAGCACAAGAAAACATCTACTACTACCTTACAACATTAAATGAAAATTATGTACAACCAGCTATGCCAGAAAATTCAGCTGAAGGTATCTTAAAAGGTATCTACAAGTTAAAAACTGTTGAAGCTAAAAATGACTTCAAAGTTAAACTTTTAGGTTCTGGTTCAATTTTAGAACAAGTAAGAGTTGCATCTGAAGTATTAGCAAATGACTACGGAATTGCATCTGAAGTTTACTCTGTAACTTCATACAATGAATTAACAAGAGAAGCACAAGATGTTGAGAGAGAAAATCTGTTAAATATTGATGCTGAGGATAAAATTCCTTATGTAGATCAAGTTTTAGGACATGATGATGAAAATATTATTATCTCTACAACAGATTACATCAAATCATACTCTGAGCAATTAGTACCATTTGTAAAAGGTTCATTTAAAGCTCTTGGAACTGATGGTTTTGGTAGAAGTGATAGTAGAGAAAACTTAAGAAGTTTCTTCGAAGTTGATACAGACTTTATTGTATTTACAACATTAGCACAACTTGCTAAAAATGGTAAAATTGAAAAATCTGTTGTAGCTGAAGCTATGAAAAAACACAACATTGATCCTACTAGAATCAATCCATTAAAAGCATAAGGAGTAGAAAATGAGCGCTATTGAAGAAATTTTACTTCCAGATGTTGGAGGTGAAGCCGTAGAGATTATTGAGATTTGTGTATCAAATGGGGAATCATTTGAAGAAGAAGATGCAATTATTGTTGTTGAAACTGAAAAAGCATCTATGGATATTCCAGCATCTTTTGCTGGGACTATCGAAAACCTTAATGTAAAAGTTGGTGATAAAGTTACTGAAGGTACATTAATTTGTACAGCTAAAAAAGCTTCTGGAGACACACCTTCAGCACCTGAAGAAACACCAGCACCAACAGTTGCAAAAGAAGTTGAACAAGTGTCTACAGTAGTTGAAACACCAAATACAATCGAACAAACAATCTCAACAGTGATTGAAAATGTTTATGTTCCTGATATTGGTGGTGATTCTGATGTTGATGTTATTGAAGTAATGATTAGCGTTGGTGATCATGTGGACTTTGATGATGGACTAATTACTTTAGAAACTGAAAAAGCATCTATGGATGTTCCAGCTCCTTTTGCTGGTGAAGTAAGAGAAGTATTTATTCACGCAGGCGATAAAGCCTCTGCTGGTACACTTATAGCAAAAATTGAAAAACAAATTGTTACATCAAATAAAGTTGAATCAGCATCAGCTCCTACAGCTGCACCTGCACAAGCAGTAGCTCCTGAGAAAAAAGTTGAAGCACAACAAGTAACAACTTCATCTTCAGCTTTAACAACAAAAGCTACAAAAGTACATGCAAGTCCAAGTGTAAGAAAAATTGCACGAGAATTTGGTGTTGATTTATCTTTTGTAAAAGGAAGTGGTAGAAAAAATAGAATTTTAAAAGATGATATTAAAGCGTATGTAAAAGAGCAATTATCAAGACCATCAACTTCAAATGCAGCTGGTGGTTTAGGATTTGATTTACCTACACTAAAAGAGATAGATTTTTCTAAATTTGGTGAGATTGAAACTGTTGAATTAAGTAGAATTCAAAAAATATCTGGTCCTGCATTACATAGAAATGCATTATCAATGCCACATGTTACACAATTTGATGAAGCAGATATCACAGAGTTAGAAAAATTCAGAAAAGAACAAAATGCAATTGCAGATGGGTTTAAATTATCTCCATTAGTATTTGTTGTAAAAGCTGTAGCAAAAGCGTTAGAGTTGTACCCTAAATTTAACTCATCATTAACTGCTGATGGTAACTCTTTAGTTATGAAAAAATATTTCAATATCGCTATTGCTGTTGATACACCTAATGGATTAGTTGTGCCAGTTATTAAAGATGTAAATAAAAAAGGTTTCAAAGAGATCGCTTTAGATATGGCTGAAATTTCTAAAAAAGCTAGAGAAGGGAAACTAAAAGCAACTGATATGCAGGGTGCTAGTTTCACTATCTCATCTTTAGGTGGAATTGGTGGTACATACTTTACTCCAATTATCAATGCTCCAGAGGTTGCTATTTTAGGTTTATCTAAATCTGAAATGAAACCAAAATGGAATGGTAAAGATTTTGAGCCAGCATTGATGTTACCATTATCATTATCATACGACCATAAAGTTATTGATGGTGCAGATGGTGCTAGATTTACAACAACTCTAGCAAAACTATTAGGCGATATTCGTCTTTTAAACCTATAAGGAGTCTTGTATGAATGAAATTAAATCACAAGTATTAGTTATAGGTGCTGGTCCTGGTGGATACTCAGCTGCATTCCGTGCAGCTGACTTAGGATTAGATGTAGTTCTAGTTGAAAAGCACTCTACTTTAGGTGGAGTTTGTTTAAATGTTGGATGTATCCCTTCAAAAGCACTTCTTCATGTTGCAAAAGTGATGGAAGAAGCTGAACACATTGCACCACATGGTGTAAGTTTTGGAGCACCAACTATAGATATCCCAAAAATTGCTGGATATAAAAGTGGCGTAGTTAAAAAACTAACTGATGGTTTATCTGCTATGGCAAAAATGAGAAAAGTTAAAGTTGTTCAAGGTACTGCAAAATTTTTAGATAAAAATAGTGTAATCGTATCTGGAGAAGAAGAAACTAAAATCACTTTTGACAATGCTATTATCGCAGCTGGTTCAAGACCAATTGAGTTACCATTTATTCCACATGAAGATCCAAGAATTTGGGATTCTACAGATGCTCTTGATTTAGATAATATTCCAAAAAAACTACTTGTTATGGGTGGTGGAATTATCGGTTTAGAGATGGGAACAGTATATGAAAAATTAGGTTCTAAAATTGATGTTGTTGAGATGCTAGACCAATTAGTACCTGCAGCTGATAAAGATGTGATTAAAGCATATACAAAAGCAAATCAAAAAAGATTTAACATTATGCTACAAACAAAAGTTGCTGCTGTTGAGGCAAAAGAAGATGGTATCCACGTAACAATGGAAAGTGCAGCTGGTAGTGTAACAGAAGTATACGATGCTGTTTTAGTTGCAATTGGTAGAGCTCCAAACGGAAAACTACTTGATGCAGATAAAGCTGGTGTAGCTGTTGATGATAGAGGATTTATCAATGTTGATAATCAACTAAGAACAAATGTAGAAAATATTTTTGCTATTGGTGATGTTGTTGGTCAACCTATGCTTGCACACAAAGCTGTACATGAAGCTCATTGTGCTGCTGAAGTTATTGCAGGTCAAAAACATTTCTTTGAACCAAAAGTTATCCCTTCTATTGCATATACATTCCCAGAAGTTGCATGGGTTGGATTAACTGAAAAAGAAGCAAAAGAGCAAGGTATCAACTACGAAGTTTCTACTTTCCCTTGGTCTGCTTCAGGAAGAGCATTAGCAAGTGATGTAAGTGATGGATTTACAAAACTTATTTTTGATAAAGACTCACATATCTTAATTGGTGGAGCACTTGTTGGAGACAATGCAGGTGAACTATTAGGTGAGATTACATTAGCTTTAGAGATGGATTGTGATGCAGAAGATATTGCACTTACTATTCATGCACACCCTACTTTACATGAGTCTGTAGGACTAGCTGCTGAGATTTATGAAGGTGCTATTACCGACCTTCCAAATGCGAAAGCAAAGAAAAAATAAACTTTCATTTAGACTGTATATAAAAAAAGGGAAGAGTTAAAACTCTTCCCTTTTTTAGTGTTTATTCAATCAAATTATTGAAGGTATGAAATAGCCCCAATACCTGCAACTGCACCATCACCTGAAGCACATACAACTTGCTTAGGAGCATCGATTCTAATATCACCAGCAGCAAATAGTCCTGGTACTGATGTTTCCATTTTAAGGTTAACAATAACTTCACCAGATTCATTTGTATCACATAAGAATGATCCATCTTCTTGAACTAAAGTTTCATTTAAAATATTTCTACCAACAAATACAAAACATCCTAGAGCTTCTAAAGTTTTCTCTTCACCAGTTGTTTTATCTTTTACAATAACACCAGTAACACCAGAAGCATCACCTAAAATCTCTTCTGTTGTATGGTTCATAACTTTTACAATGTTATCAAATTTTTCTAATTTTTCAACTTCGTGAGGACTTGCTCTAAACGAATCACGTCTGTGTACTACATATACAGTTTTACAAATATTTGCTAAAAAGATTGCTTCCTCAACAGCAGTATCACCACCACCTAAAACAACAACATCTTTCCCTTTGTAGAAGAAACCATCACAAGTAGCACAAGTACTTACACCTCTACCAAAGAACTCTTTTTCACCTTTTATACCAGCTGGTTTTGGTACACTTCCTGTTGCTATTAATACTGATTTTGCTTCTACACTTGAACCATCACCTAAAGATAATGTAAAAACATCTCCTGATTTTGTTACTTGTTTTACTTCAGTCATTTCGTGTTTTAAACCGAATCTTTTACATTGTTCTGGCCATTTTTCCATAAGCTCTAAACCTGTTACAACTTCAATTTGTCCAGGGTAGTTTTCTATCTCACTACTTTGAGTGATTTGACCACCTGGCATACCTTTTTCGAACATTGTAACATTATTTAATCCACCTCTTGTAGCGTAAAGCCCTGCTGTAAGACCAGCAGGTCCTCCCCCAATAATTGCAAAATCTAGCATATATATTTCCTTAATGATTGTATTTATAGTAAAATGTTACTATGTTTAACTTGTAATAGACTTTAATGAGAATTCTAAGTTTTTTAATAAAAGAAACTTTTTGTTAAAGAATAAAATTTATCCTCTAATATATTTTATAATTAAATTATCTGAAAATTATAAGAATAAAGTAGAAGAATTAAGCAATTTTCTATCGCTTAACTCTCTGCTAAAATAGAGATGGTTTCATTTAAAACTTCAACATATAACTCTTTTTTTCCATTAAATTTAAAAGTTTTAGTTTTATACTTTTCATCCATCACTATTTTAAAAATTTTTTTATTCCCTTCATTTGGATACGGGATGACATTTATATTATAAAATTCAATTGTCTTTTTTTCATCTTTATTAAAGACTCTTGTTTTATATTTTGAAAAATCTTCCAGGGACTGACCATTTGATTTTTTAAAATCGGCATGATAATAAGACAGGTAAGCTGTAATGTCACTATCTTTCCATGCATCTCTCCATTTGAAGATATTTGATAATACTATAGTTAAATCTTCTTTTGAAACACTTTGAAGCTTTTTTTCACTTATAACCAAAACAGAATTTTCAATATTGATTTTTTTATCTAAGTTTGTAATTTTTTCATTATCTAAAGCGATACACCCTTGTGTAAAATCATCTCGTTCTTGATTTAAAGGTAA
>JBATTX010000090.1:0-1847 GCA_049670825.1 Arcobacteraceae bacterium
CAATTGTTTCTTTATCAAAAGCTTTAAATCTTAAAACTGTAGCAGAAGGTGTAGAACAAGAGTTTCAAAAAAACTATCTTCAAAAAATACAGTGTGATAGTATGCAAGGGTATCTTTTCTCAAAACCAATTGTTTTTGAGGAATTTAAAAAGATGCTCATCAAAAAATAAAAGGGGTAAAAATGGGAATAATAGAAGATAAGATAAGAGAAGAACTCATGAGTGAGATTTTTACAGATATATTTAAGATATATGAGTTTATTGATTTGAGGTTTCAATTAAGCCAAAAAGAACGCATTGAATTGATTGCTAAAATTAATGCTCTAAATAATGATTTAACAGTGATGTTAAAAGATATAAAATTGGAATAATTCCATTTTATATCCAGTTGTTACAAGCTATGCACCCATCCAGTTTTCATGGGCATGACCTTTGGGTTTAAAATCTATGGTTTCTTGTGTTGTTTTAAAAATCTCTTCTAACTGTGAATTTTCGATATCAAAAAAATAGTTTACATATTTTAATTGGGCTTCTTTATCAATCAAAAAAACTCCATTTGCTAAGTTTTCCTTATAATAATCACCATAAAGTCCCACTCCAAATCTTTTAGCAAAATCACCATTTTTATCTTGAGTGATGATTGTTTTTTCTATCGTGTTTTTCTGTTTGAAATCTTCTATCTCTTCAAAACTATTATTTACCACAACTATAAGATTGAGTTTTGTATTTTCTTTAAAGTGTGCTTCAAAATCATTGATTATCTGTTTTGATGATTTATTATGAAGTGAAAAATGAGATACCAAAAGCTGAACATTTTGAGCCATCATCCCAATGATAAATTCTTGGGTATTATTTTTAAATACTCTTGCACTTGGCGCTTCTGCACCTACATTTCTTTTTTTACCTGTTGTCTCTTCTGGTTTATACATTGATATTTTCTCCATTGTTTTGAGATTAAATGCAAAAATTATTCCACTTTGTAAAAATATGAATAAAATATAATAACAAAAATGTAATATAAAATACAAATAATATAACAATAATGTATATTTATTATACAGATATATTTTATTGAAGTCTTGAAAAAGTAGTATTATTTTATATGGAAAATATAAATAGTATAAATACGTTATGGGTGTTGCTTTGTGGGTTTTTAGTATTCTTGATGCAACTTGGTTTTTCTATGATAGAAACAGGATCAGTACGATCTAAAAATACAATTAATGTAGCTATGAAAAATCTTATAGATACCGTTTTTGGTATCACATTTTTTTGGCTTATTGGTTATGGTGTGATGTTTGGATTTGATATTGGAGGATTTATAGGTTCAAACCATTTTGCCATGGATGGATCAAATGCTAAAGAAAATACCTTTTTCTTTTTTCAAGCTATGTTTGCAGCAACTGCTGTGACAATTATCTCAGGTGCAGTTGCAGAGAGAATAAAGTTCAATGGCTATATTGTTGTTGCCATTGTTGTGACATCATTTATCTACCCTTTATATGGGCATTGGGCTTGGGCTGAGAATGGTTGGTTAAAAGAGTTAGGATTTACCGATTTTGCTGGTTCTACTGTTGTTCACTCTATGGGTGCTTGGATAGGGTTAGTTGGCGCTGTATTTTTAGGACCACGACTTGGCAAATTTACTAAAGGAAAAGTTCA
Source organism: Arcobacteraceae bacterium (assembly GCA_049670825.1). GTDB lineage: Bacteria > Campylobacterota > Campylobacteria > Campylobacterales > Arcobacteraceae > JAIOSF01. Next base: position 1,662 of record JBATTX010000090.1, read on the forward strand.
CTATTTTGCACCAAGCAATCACAATTTTATTGTATTTGGTGTATTTATTCTTTTGTTTGCATGGTTTGGATTCAATGCTGGAAGTTTATTAGTATTTAACGATACGGTTTCGTTGATACTTCTAAATACCCTTATTGGTGCTTCATTTGGTGGAATTTCTGGATGGGTATTGACTCTTTTTTCAAA
>JBATTX010000091.1:0-3868 GCA_049670825.1 Arcobacteraceae bacterium
GGTATGTTAGGTATGTTTGGTGGAGTTGCTGCGCTTGAACCACTCAAAGAACCTTTTGAAAAAAAGATGAAAGCTTCTATAAATACAATAGTACATACAGATACTTTTCAAGGCCTGATTCAAGAGACTTTAAAATCAAGTGACATTAGTGAAGATATGAGTAACAAAATCAATGAAGTAGTGATCAAAAGACTTGATGAACTCAATCCAAAAATGGTAAAAGAACTAGTACAAGCGATGATAAAAGAACACCTAGGATGGCTTGTAGTTTGGGGTGGAGTTTTTGGTGGACTAATTGGGTTAATAGGTTCGTTTGTTATTTAATATTTCTCATAATGCCATGAATATCAATGATTCTTTTTTAGAAAAAGTTTTACAAAAGATTATCAACCATGGTGGCGTTCCTATTTTAGTAGGTGGGTGTGTGAGAGATGCATTTTTACATCTTGAACTCAAAGATTATGATATCGAAGTTTTTGAACTCCCATCGTTAGAATTTTTAGAAGAGATTTTAGAAGAGTTTGGAAGTGTAAATCTTGTCGGTAAAAGTTTTGGGATACTGAAACTCTCAACCGATACGATGGAGTATGATTTCTCTTTTCCCCGACTTGAAACTAAAACTACTCAAGGGCATAGAGGTTTTGATGTAGTTGTTGATGGTGCTTTGAACTTTTATGAAGCGAGTAAAAGAAGAGATTTTACTATCAATGCTATAGGATATGACTACAAAAATAAAACATATCTTGACCCTTTTGATGGTATAAAAGATTTACAAAATAAAGTTCTCAAACATATAGATGATGATACTTTTATAGAAGATTCCTTAAGAGTTTATCGCGCGATACAGTTCTCTGCTCGTTTTGATTTTAGTATCGATAGTTCCACTTTCTTATTGTGTAAAACAATAGTTTCAACTGAAGAGTTTAAAACACTTTCAAAAGAGAGAATCTATGAAGAATATAAAAAACTCTTTTTAAAATCAAAGCAACCATCACTTGGACTACAAATATTAAATGAATTAAAAATTGAACAATTTGAGCCTAGTGTGATGAGATGTATTGATGAAATTGTAAATACAACTATAACCAGTAGTGATAAACTTATATTGATATATTTTTTACTTGAAAAACTCTTTTTACAAATAAGTGATGATAAAAAAATACTCAAGAAAATAACCAAACTCAAGAACTTTCGAGTTCCTCGTATTTATGAGAACCAAATAGATAAAAAAAGTACATTTATAGAGCAATTAATCGTAAAATATGAGATGTTAAATAATATGCCAAAACCCTTATTTATGGGAAAAGATTTGATAAAAATGGGTTATAAACCAAGTGAAAAATTTAAAACAATTTTAGATACACTATACAAAATGCAATTGGATGGAGAAATATGTTCACAGTAGACGAAAAAAAGATAGGAAATTATAATTTAATAGGTACTTTTTTAATATTGATAGTGTTTACTTTTGTGGTGATAATGTTAAGTGTGAGTTCACGAGTGGATGACTTTGATAGTATCGAAAAAGATGTAAAAAGCAAGTTCCTCAATGATAAAAAACAAGATATCAAATTTAAAATAAATAATATAAACACTCTTATTGAAAGTCTGAATCAAACTGATGTAACGAACCTTGAAAACAATAAAAAGTTTATGGAAAAATTTATTGCGAAAATAAATACATATAAACATAATTCGATCTCAATAGTTCAATTTGATGAGAAGTTTCCATACTATGAAGAGCTAGAAAAAGATGGTGAATATTATCTATATGACAAATATTTTGATGAAGAAAAACAAAAAGATATTTTTACCATTGAATACTTGTTTTTAAATAAAACATTTAATTGGGTTATCTCTACAAAATTTACTGATAATATTATGCACCAAGAGATCAATAGATGGAAAAAACAACTTGACACTCTTATTCTAAATAATATTTATGTTCATATCTCATTACTTTTTTTCTTTAGTATTGCACTTTTATTAGTAATCTATATAATTAATAAAGTTGCAAATAAAACAATAGATGAACATAAAGAGGGAATAAAAAAACGAGAAAGTGACCTACAACAAACAATTCATAAGCTTGAACAACAAGTAGAAGATGAGATAGAAAAATACGAAAATCAGAAAAAAATAGTACAAAAACAATCAAAAATGTTAGCTTTAGGTGAGATGCTTGCAAATTTATCACATCAATGGAGACAGCCACTTAATGATATATCGGAAACAGCAAGAAGTATTAAGTCTAAAATAGAAAGACACCAAATAGCAACAGATGAAGATATTGATAAATTAACACATATTCATAACTCAGCTCAATACCTTTCAAAAACTGTGGATGATTTTAAAGTATTTTTAAAAGCAGATTCCTTAAAAATAGATTTTAATGTTACAGATATTATTGAAAAAGCTCTTACTATTAATAAAACAATTATCGAAAAAAATAATATTAAAGTGATCAAAAATCTTGATGAAGATGTAATGACACATAACCTTTCGTTTGGATTATTACAAGCTTTGGTAAATATTATTTATAACTCAAAAGATGCCATGAGAAATGTCGCAGAATATGAACGATTTATCTTTATTACAACAGTAAATTATGAAAAAAGTGTAGAGATTACTTTGACAGATACAGGAAAAGGGATACCTGAAGAGATTATTGGAAGTATCTTCGAACCATATTTCACAACAAAACAAAAAACATACGGAACAGGTCTTGGACTTCACATGGCACATAACATTATCGAACAAAATATGTCAGGTAAAATAACTGTTACAAATAAAAAATTCACTTACAACAACAGTACTTACATAGGTGCTTCTTTTACAATTATTTTAGATATTAATGACCAACATTAAGGTAAACAAATTTATGAACTTCAAAGAAAAGATTATACACATAAGAGAATCAAAGTGGTTCTCAAATCTTACAACAGGAATCATTTTATTCTACGCAGCAGCACTTGGATTTAAAACTGTAGAATCTGTTGCACAACCTTTTGGATTACTTTTTTATTCTATTGATATGTTTATCACGGTATATTTTTTAGTAGAGATTATCATCAAAATGTACGCAGAAAAAAAGTTCACAGATTTTTTTAAAAGTGGATGGAATATTTTTGATTTTGTTATTGTATTTATCACTTTAATACCAATAGAAAATTCTTCATTTGCTGCTATTGCAAGACTTATGAGAATTTTTAGAGTTCTGAGACTTCTAAATGCAAGACCAGAACTTAAAAAAATCATCGATATGCTTATAGGTGCGATACCATCGATTGTGGATATCGTGATACTTATGTTTATCATTTTTTATATCTATGCTATTGTAGGAAACTTTTTCTTTGCAGAACTCCAATCTGGACTATGGAAAGATTTCTTAACTGCAATGCTGACACTCTTTAGGGTACTGACATTTGAAGACTGGACAGATGTGATGTATGAAGCGATGGAGTTATACTCATGGGCATGGGTGTATTTCGTGAGTTTTGTTATCATCGCAGCTTTTGTATTTTTCAATCTTTTTGTCGCTGTTATCATTGATGAGATGCAAAAAATAAACTCAGAACACACAGATGAACAACTCAACCGAGAAGAGGAAAAAATAGACCTTCTTTTAGAAAAAGTAAGCCAGATGCAAGAAGAGATACGAGAGTTGAAGAAGAAATAAAAAGTTTATGAGTGAAAAAATTATCTATGAATATCAAACTGTTACAAATGAAGATTTAACAAGATATATCATAGAAAATGAATCACTACATAAATATTTTAATCAAGACTGGGGAAAACTGAAAGCGAAACAGTATTGTGGTATTATTAACTATGACAATACTGATTACTATATCCTTCCTAAAATAGC
>JBATTX010000092.1:0-5201 GCA_049670825.1 Arcobacteraceae bacterium
GTATTAAAATTATCAGGTTTAGATTATCGACCGATTTATCATACTAGACATACATTTGCAACTATTATGATTGAAAATAATGAAGATATACTTTGGGTATCAAATATGTTAGGTCATGTAAATTCTACAATGACATTATCTAAATATGCAAGATATATAAAAAGAGCAAATAAAGAAAGAGCAACATTTTTAAAAGATGTAGCATAATTTTTGGCACCAAATTGACACCGAGTCATTTGAATGTTGCTTAGAATGCTATGTTTAAAGGGATTGTTGTGTGTATGGCTCCGGCACCTGGGATCGAACCAGGGACCAAATGATTAACAGTCATCTACTCTACCGCTGAGCTATGCCGGAACTTGAAAGTTAAAAAGTAATTATCTTTTTAAGTGGCAGAATTATAGTAAGTTTTTTAAACTTTGTCAATTAAATGTAGCTTAAATTTTTAAATTTTATAAAATTTAACTCCATTGTTATTTACTATAGTTATTTCTGCACTTTCCACAAGTTTATTGAGTAAGTTTAGTGAGCTTTCATCAAATGTATTTTCCACATCATCAAAGGTCAGTGGTCTTCTTGATAATAAAGTGATAATCTCATTTGTATCAAATGATTGTTTATTTACTATTTTATTTTTATGTGCTATTGTTACAGGGAGCCCCTCTAGTTTATCTGCAATATTTAGAAGTGTTTCAGAAGAAACTGGCTGTACAGCATAAGCTGGTGGTCTATCTATCGTGCCTATGTCGATTCTATTTGGTTTGATCAGTTTAAGTGCTTCATGAAGTTGGTGTATCTCTTCATTATTGTCATTGAGTGTTTTTACAAAAAGTATCTCGATGATAAGTTGTTTTTGGTGAAGTTCTCGAAACGCAACCATACCGCTTACAATTTTGCTACAATCTACACTCTCATCTATTCTATCAAGTTTTTTGAAACACTCAGGACTCACGCAGTCTAGTGAGAGTTTTACGATATCTATTTTTGAAAGAGTTTGTTGTATTTGTGCTTCATAGATATTTGCACCATTACTTAAAATAAGTGTTTTTGTATCACCTTTGATTTTATCTATCTCATCGATAAGTTCACTTAAATATGGATAGAGTGTAGGTTCACCATTTGCTGTGAATGTTATCACGTCGATATTTTGATGATTTTGTAGGGCTTTTTTTAACTCACCAACAATCTCTTGTACAGCTATTACATCGATTTGTTTTGATAAAGTTTTTGCATAAGATAATTCACAATATAAGCAATCAAAATTACATTGTTTTATGTTTGGGGAAAGGTCTATCCCTAAACTCATCCCGAATCTTCGAGATGGAATAGGACCGAATATAATATTACTCACGGTTTATTTTTTACCGCTTACTCTTTGACACTCACTTACAAAGTGAATTGCATTTTCTACTGGCACATCTGGAAGAATCCCATGTCCTAGATTAAAGATATGTCTTTTTCCACCCATGATATCTTGAATAGCTTCAACACAAGCAGTTGTTGCTTCTTTTGAATACAATCTACATGGTTCCATATTTCCTTGAAGTACATATTTATCACCCAATTTCTCTTTTGCTAGTGCCATTGGAGTTCCCCAATCTACACCAAATACATCGAAGTTTCCATATACTTTATCTAAAAATGCAGGGATCCCTTTAGGAAACATAATCACTGGAATATGTGGATATTTTTCTTTTAAATACTCAGCTATTTCAACCATATATGACCAAGAAAACTCATCATACTTTGATGGCTCGATTGCAGCTGCCCATGAATCAAAAATTTGAACTACATCTATACCAGCTTGAATCTGTTTTTCCATGTATAGTTTTACTACTTCTGTTACCTTTTTTAAGATATTGTGTAAAAATTCAGGGTTACTGTACATAAGTTTTTTACAAAGGTTGTATGTCTTTGTACCTTGACCTTCAATCATATATGTAACAAGCGTCCAAGGAGCACCAGTAAAACCAATAAGAGCTTTATCATCTCCTCTTGCATCTAATTGTTCTCTTAAAAGTTCAATAGTTTCATATACATAAGTGAGTTTATCAGCTGCTTCTTGCCCACCAATAAGTCTGTCTAAATCTTCTTGACAAGTTAGAGGGTCATTGAATTTTGGTCCAAAACCTTTGATAAACTCAAGATCCATACCCATCTCATCTGGAATAACTAAAATATCAGAAAATAAAATCGCAGCATCAACTCCAACAATATCTAAAGGCTGAATTGTAACTTCAGCTGCTTTTTTTGGATCATGGCAAAGGTTTAGGAAGTTTCCAGCTTGTGCTCGAACTTCCATGTATTCTGGAAGGTATCTTCCTGCTTGTCTCATCATCCATACTGGAGTGTAAGGTGTTTCTTTTCCTAAACATGCGTCTACAAATATTTTACCCATATAATTTATTCCTTTATTTTTATATCTATTGTTTTATCTATTTAGAAAGCTTCGTTTTGAAATTCAATCCATTTTATTGCGATTCTTACTGAGTTTGTCGCAGCCCCTACTCTTACTTGGTCAGCTGCATTAAACATATGTAAAACATTTGAATCATAAATATCTTTTCTTAATCTTCCTACATAAGTAAAATCTGTATCTGTAGAGATTATTGGCATAGGGTATACACCATTTTTAAGATCATCTAACAACTCAACATTTTCAAATGATGCAAGTGCAGTTCTAACATCTGCTAAATTAATATCTACACCATCATTAAATGTTACTGTTAAAGATTCACTATGACTTCTAAGTACTGGAACTCTTACACAAGTAGCAGCAATTGCCATTTTCTTTTTCATAATTTTTTGTGTTTCGTTTACCATTTTCATCTCTTCTTTAGTAAAACCATTGTCTTGAGGTGTGTCAATATGAGGAATTACATTTAAAGCAATTTGATGCATAAATGCTTCTTTTTTTGTTTCATCTAATTTAAAAGCAAAAAAGTCTTGCATCTGCATAACTAACTCTTCCATCCCTTTTTTTCCAGCACCTGATGTTGCTTGGTATGTAGATACATCAACTCTTTTAATGCCGTATAGGTCATCTAAAGGTTTTAATACTTGAACCATTTGGATTGTTGAACAGTTAGGATTCGCAATAATTCCTGTTTCTCTCCAAAGATTGATATCTTCTGGATTCACTTCTGGTACTACTAAAGGTACATTTTCGTCCATTCTAAAGTGGCTAGTATTATCAATAACAACTGCTCCACTTGCAACTGCAAATTTAGCAAATTTTTCAGAGATACTTCCACCTGCACTAAAAAATGCGATATCTATTTCGTTTTCTTCAAAAACTGTGTCTGTTAACTCTACTACTGGATACTCTTTATTATTAAAAGTGATGTTTGTTCCTACACTATTAGCACTTGCTAATGGCAAAAGTTCACCAACTGGAAAATTTAACTCTTCCATAACTCTAAAAATCTCTTCTCCAACTGCGCCAGTTGCTCCAACTACTGCAACGTTATATTTTCCACTCATCTTTTTTTTATTCCTCGTCTTCTTCGTTACTTAATAAATTTCTTTCTTCTAAATCTACTCCTGCCATATCATCAGCCATTTGTATATCTAGTTCATCATCTTTTGCTTTTGGACATTTAGCGATACTTACCACTTTGTCATCTTTGTCTACATTTACAATTGTTACTCCACTTGTATTTCTACCAGCTTTTCTAATTGTATTCATATCAACTCTAATCATTTTACCAATTGAGGTCAATGCCATAAGATCTTGCTCTTCATCAACAATAACATTTCCTACTACTGTTTTACCAGTTTTTGGGCTAAGTTTCATCGATATAACACCAGAACCTGCTCTATTAGTTAATCTGTACGCTTCAACTTCTGTTCGTTTTCCAACACCTTTTTCACTTACAGTTAATAGTTCTTGTTCCTCATTTTCAATAACATCAGCATCTACTACAAAATCAGATTCATCTTTAAACTTGATACCTCTAACCCCTCTTGTAGTTCTTCCTTGTGTTCTTGTTTTTTCAATATCAAATCTAATAACTTGACCAAGAGCTGTAAATATCATTAAAAATTTTGATTCTGGAAGTGTAATTTGAGCTGTTACAATTTCATCATCATCATCAAGTACAATAGCTCTTACTCCATTACTTCTTATATTACTAAATTCAGTTAAAGCTGTTCTTTTTACAATACCATTTTTAGTAAAGAATGCCATAGATTTTTCTTCATCAAAATCTGTAGTAGGTATAATAGCCATAATTTTTTCATCTTCTTTTAAATTAATAAGATTTACAACGGCTTTCCCTTTTGCTATTCTTCCACCTTCTGGAATTTTGTATACTTTTAACCAGTATAGTTGACCAAAGTTTGTAACAAATAATAAAGTATCATGCGTATTACTTACGAAGAATTTTTCTATAAAATCATCATCGTGAGTAGTAACAGCAACTTTACCTTTTCCACCACGACGTTGCATTTCGTATGCTTTAATTGGTACTCTTTTTACATAGCCGTTATGGGTAATAGTAACTACCATTGGTTCATTTGGAATAAGATCTTCGATATCTATATCATCATAGCTCTCTTCAATCTCTGTTCTTCTTGGTTCGTCATATTTTTCTCTAGTTTCAATAAGCTCACCTCTGATGATATCATTTAATTTCTCTTCAGATTTTAAAATAGATTCTAACTCATCAATAAGCTCTAAAAGTGCTTTTAATTCTTCTTCTAGTTTCTCTCGTGAAAGTCCTGTTAGACGTCCAAGTCTCATATCTAAAATAGCTTTTGCTTGTATTTCACTAAGGTCAAATGCTGCACAAAGCTTTTCATTTGCATCTGCATCTGTTGTACTTGCTCTAATAATTCTCACAACTTCGTCGATATTATCTAAAGCAATTTTTAATCCCTCTAAGATATGAGCTCTTGCTTTTGCTTTTTCAAGATCAAAAATAGTTCGTCTAATAATTACAGTTTTTCTGTGATTTAAGAATATAGTTAAAATCTCAGGAAGATTAAATATTTTTGGCTCTTTATTATGAACAGCAAGTAAAATAATACCAAATGTAGTTTGCATTGGTGTTTGTTTGTAAAGGTTGTTCATAACAATCTCAGACATTGCATCTTTTTTGAGTTCAATAACAACTCTTGTACCTTCTCTATCTGATTCATCTCTAACTTCTGAGATACCTTCTATCATTTTATCTTTAGAAAGATTTGCAATTTGCTCT
>JBATTX010000093.1:0-4984 GCA_049670825.1 Arcobacteraceae bacterium
TTTTATCAACTTCAATTTTTGGAGCGATCTCTTTTTTTTCAAATACAGGTTCTTCATGATTCTTTTTTGAGAATTCTAAAAGCTCTTTTTCTCTTTCTAATTCAAATAATCTATTTTTTTCTGCAAGTTTTTGCGCTTCAAGTTCTTCTTTGTTTAGAACTTTATATTTAGTAAGTTCCTCTAATTTTCTATTTAATCTATCTTTATCAATATCAGAGACTTTAAAGTCTACTTTTTTTAATGTTGTATACTGAATTACGTCAACTTTTTGAGCATCAAGTTTCATTTGTGTAGCATTAATATCTACAGGTTTTTCCTCGACAGGTTCTGGTTCAAATGCCCCCATAAAGTAGAGTATAATAAAAGAAAAAATAATTAGTGCTAAAACTCCTCCTATAATCATAATCAAAAGCTTTATTTTTTTATCTTTTGGGTCAATCTGCTTTTCTTCTTCTAAAATTTCTTTTTTCTCTTCTGTTTTTTTTGTTTCTGATTTTTTCTCTTGGGCTGGTGCTTGTTGTACTTCAACTTCTTCAATTTCTGGTTCTTTTTCTTTTCTTTCTTCATGAAAAGTGATCTCAGAACCCATGATATCATTAATATGTGTTAAAATTGGTTCATCAAATGATAAAAAGAGGATTAGCTCATTATCTTCTAAGTCTATTTCAAATCTAAATGTCGTTTCTAAATCTTTAATATCATTTCCATTTAAAATTTCTTTATGAGAGATATTAAACTTTGTTTGTCCTACATCTTCAAATCCTGCACCATTGATTGCTGTTGTAAGTCCACCACATGTATTTGAAACAAATTCACTAATAGCATCCTCTGCATCATCATCAATTTCATCGGAAAGGTCTGTTATGGGTGAACCCATCATTGTGTTAAATATTAATGATGCACTTTGTGCAGGTACTAAATAGGAAAACTTAGATGTAAAGTTAGAAAAGTCAAATGTTGATTGCACTTGTAATATTTGAGTGTCTTCTAAGTCATAAGGATGAGCTTTTGTGATTTTAAGAATTTTTGCATCTTTTGCAAGAAGACCATTTAAAGTAAGTGTAAAACTATCTTGTATTAATTTTGATAAATCTGATGCCATAGCTATTTTTCCAATTTTTTATTAAGTCTATTTTGTTTTTGTTGGGCTAATATTTTTTCTTTATTTTTTCTATAATACTCTTTTCTATATTCTTTGAGTTTATCTTTCTTTTTATCTCTGTATTCTTTATCATACTCAAGACGTATCTCTTTATTCTCTTCATAGTATTTTTGTTTTTTATTTCTATATTCTTCTATTTTTTTTGTAATAATCTCTTCTCGTGATTGAATATGAAGTTTTTGCTTTTTTGCAATATCTCTTAACTTTTCAGCGAAGTTTCCACCAAATAATTCAACTTCATAATCAATAGAATTTATCTTTTTTACAGCACTTTGCTTTTTCTGCATTTTTGATTTTAGATAATAAGCTCTTTTTTTTTGTTTATGTTCTAAAAGCTTTTCTTCTCTTCTTTTTTTTAATTCAGTTAAATCCATATTATCTAATAGTTTTTATTATCTTTTTAATTGATTAACAGTTTGCAACATTGAGTCGGTTGTATTGATTGATTTTGAATTTGCCTCATAACCACGTTGTGCTGTAATTAAATCAACCATTTCTGTTACGAGTTGTACGTTTGAACCTTCAATCATACCTTGTCTTATTGTTCCAATTCCTTCTAATCCTGGAGTTGCTTCTATTGGATCTCCTGAAACATCAGTTGCTAAATAGAGACTATCTCCTTGCGGAGCTAGTCCTGCAGGATTAATAAAGTTTACTAAAGTGATTTGTCCTAATGTTGAAATTGCACCAGTTGTAGCATTCTCTCCAGTTACTGTACCATCTTGAGCAATTGAAATTTTAATTAAATCAGAAGGGATCACTATTTCTGGATCTAATTTAAATCCTTGACCATCAACCATAGTTCCTTCACTATCAAGTTTAAAAGCACCATTTCTTGTATAAGCAGTTTCTCCTGCTGCATTAGTTATTTTGAAAAAACCATTACCTTGAATTGCAACATCATATGTATTTCCAGTTTCCTTAAGATTTCCCTGTAAGAAGTTTTTTTGAATACCAGAAACTCGAACACCAAGACCAGTATCTATTCCTGTAGGATTTGTTGTAGTAGCAGATGTGGCACCTGCTGTATAATTTAAAGATTGATACATTAAATCTTGAAATTCAGCTCTATCTTGCTTAAACGCATTTGTATTTACATTGGCTATGTTATTTGATATTACATCAATGTTTTTTTGCTGAGCTGTCATTCCAGCTGCTGCTGTGTATAATCCTCTTATCATATTATGTCCTTATTTGGTATTAATTACTAATATTCTACATCATTTTGTATTAAAAATATATAAAACTAAATTAAGATAAATTTTAAATTAGTTTAAGTATAATGAATTCAGTATTTTATATTTCAAAAGGATATTTATGAGAATTTTAATAGTAGATGATAGTTCAACAATGAGAAGAATTATTGGAAATGTTGTTCAGCAACTGGGAGTACCGAAGGAAGACTTTGATGAAGCAGAAGATGGTGTGGTTGCATGGAAATTATTTCAAGACAATAATAACTATGATGTAGTATTAACAGACTGGAATATGCCTAATATGAATGGATTGGAACTAGTTAAAACAATCCGTGCAGTTAATAAAAAAGTTCCAATTGTAATGATTACAACTGAAGGTGGAAAAGGTGAAGTTATTACTGCACTAAAAGCAGGTGTAAACAATTATATAGTTAAGCCTTTCAGTGCAGAGATTTTAAAAGAAAAACTAGATGGTCTAGTTAAGGCATAACCTATGAGTATGAGTCAAGAAGAAATTGAAGCGTTGATGAGTGGCGCGGATGATATGCTAGTTGACGAAACTGAAGAATCAGCTAATGATGATGAATTAGTTGAGGATAACTCTTCAGCAGAAGAAACTGATATTGAAGAATTACCTTTAGATAATCTAGATTTAGTTGATACTGAAGATTCAGATGAAGAAACTGTTACGGATGACTCAACAGAAAATGAACCAGAGATAAATGTGGATGATATTTTAGCAGGAATTGATGGAATTGTGGATGATGATGAATCAGAGATAAATGTGGATGATATTTTAGCAGGAATTGATGGAATTGTAGATGACGAACCATCTGCAAAAAAAGATGATGAAAAGACTATTTCATATGCTGAAGATATGGAAGCAAAGATAAATAGCAATCAATATCCTATGCCAGTTAGTGATGAAAATAAAGTTGTAAATCAATTAAATGAAGTGGCTGATGATAGTGAAGCAAAAGCATCACAAATATTTGATGTTCTTAGTTTTATTTTAGATGAAAATAGTGATATCTCTAAATACAATAAAGATATGGCAGAATTTATTCAAAAACAATCTGAATTATTAGAATCACTTTCAAATAAATTTCCAAATGTGAATATTTTCAATGAAAATTTGGAAAATGCAACAAGATTACTTGACGTGTCAAAAAATTTGTCAAGTAAAGTTGATGCAGAAAATAATAAAGTATTTGAAGCAATGGAACTGATGCAGTACCATGATATTAATAGACAAAAAATAGAAAGAGTAATGGCCGTAATTAAAAAACTGAGCAGTTATTTAAATGGAATTTTTGAGGATGAATCAGATAAAGCAGAAGTTCAAATTGCAAAACATATTTCTGGGGATTCAAATGATATAGTTGACAGTGATGATATTGATGCGTTGATATCGCAATTTTCACTAGAGTAAAAGGAATCGAATGACACAAGGTATACATCAATTAACTGCAAGTATGGTAAATCAACTTAATAGAGTTGATGTTATATCAAATAACCTTGCAAATGCTAACACAGTTGGGTTTAAAGAAGATAATTTAGCAGAAGGAACATTTAATAGATATTTAAGTACTCAAATCAAGAAAGATGAAGTTGTACTAAAAGAGAGTCTTGTAATGGATACCATACCTAAAATTGATCTAAAATACAAAGATGAAAGTGTTGGTTCTATAAAACAGACAGGAAACAATTTAGATTTTGCGGTAAAAGACAAAAATATGTTTTTTAAAGTTCAAAATTTACAAGGAAAAATAGAGTACACAAAAGATGGCTCATTTAAAGTTGTTGATGGAAAGCTTGTGACACAAAATGGTTTTAGTGTTTTAAACAATGCAAATGAGCCAATTACCATAGATAATCCGGATTTTGCCACAACAATTTCTTTAGTATCTACTGATTTTAAAAATCTTGAAAATATTGGTAATAATAACTATAAAGCAATAAAAGAACAAGAGATAATGAGTGTTGCATCAAATGATACATATTTGATGCAAGGTGCTCTTGAAAATAGTAATGTAAATACAATTAGAACCATGGTAGGCTTAATCGAAGCACAAAGAAAATTTGAACAAGCACAAAAAGGCATTACAGGAATAGATGAAATAAACGCTAAAGTTATTGATTCTATTGGTAATGGCAGATAATAAGGTATAATGAATGCAACCAAGTAGCGTAACTGAACTTTTATTTCAACAACTCAATTTTAGAGGAGAAAGGCAAAAAGTAATATCAGCAAATATTGCTAATATAGATACGCCTGATTTTAAAACAAAAAATTTAAAATTTAAAGATACGTTACACAAAACTCAAGAGGAAAATAATCTACAGTTAACAAGAACTAACAGTAAACACATCGGCTTATCTTTAGAAAATACTAAAAGTGATTTCGAGGTATATGAAGTACCTGGTTTAGTTCAACAAAATGATGGGAATAATGTTAATTTAGATAGCCAAATGAGTGAAATGTCTAAAAATAATGTGATGTTTACCGCTGTACAAAACTCGATTAAAAAAGATTCTGCATGGTTCAAAACCATGATTGATGCTTCAAGCAAAAACTAATAGGAAATAATAAATATGGAACAAATTTTTAAGTTTATAAATAATC
>JBATTX010000094.1:0-10441 GCA_049670825.1 Arcobacteraceae bacterium
GGATTTGTTTATTGCTTATCATACATAGATTTTATCAAAATATCTGTTAAACTTTGAAGTATCTAATAGAAGCAAACCCTTTTGCTTGTGTTTTTACTATCTGTTGTACATTTTCATTAGTTACAATTCCACCTAAAGCAATAATAGAAAAGTTTTCATCTTGATATTTTGTAACAATCTCTTCTAAGTTTTTAATCCCTTTGGGTTTTCCTTTATGTTCTTTAAAAAATATTGGGGAATACGTCACCGCATCAGTTTTGTAGTTTTTAGCTATAGCTATCTCCTCTTGAGTGTGACAACTAATCATTGTATAAAGAGAGCTTTGCTCTAACTCTTCAAGTTTACTAAATTGTGTAGAGTTTAAATGTATACCATCAAAGCCTAGTTTGTGACATAACTCAATATCACTATTAATTAGAACTTTGTCAATACCAAATTTTTTAGCAACGTCTAAACATACCTTAGCTAGCTCTTCTTTGTTTTGTGAAGTTTTATCTCTAAAACAAACAATATCAACGCAATATTTTTGTAATGAGTTTGTAAGCGCTTGTTTTAATTTTGTAGGAGTATTACCAAACTCTATTGGGTCCGTAATAAGATAAGATATAAAAAAAGGAGGCTTCTTAAAAGCCTCCTTTTTTATTTTTTCAAGTGACATATAGTCTCTTTTAGTGATTCACAATAATTTAATATGACATTATGTCATACTAAACTAGTGTTCCTCCTCCGACATCATTACTGATCCAGAGATATATACATATGTAAGCATCATGAAAATAAATGCTTGTAAGATACCAAATGCAAATAGGAAGAAAAATCCTGGTAAAGGAGCAATCCAAGGTACTAACATTAAAAGTACCATTAAGAACATATCATCACCTTTGATAGATCCAAAAAGTCTGAATGACAATGAAACTATTCTTGAAATGTGAGAGATAACTTCAATAGGGAACATTAAAGGAGCAAGTGCAGGAACTGGACCCATCATGTGACCTAAATATTTACCAGCACCATTTTCTTTAAATCCTAAGTAGTTGTAGTAAGCAAAAACTATTACAGCTAAAGATAGTGTAAAGTTAATATTTCCTGTAACTGATTCAAAACCAGGGATAATACCCATCATATTTGCAACAAATATAATAAAACCTAATGTTGCAATAAGAGGCATAAATGTTTTAGCATTTTTTGCACCCATTGAATCTGTACCAATAGAAACAACACCTTGGATGTACGCTTCCATTACGTTTTGAGTACCTGTTGGTACCAAAGCCATTTTTCTAGTTGCTGCACGTGCAACTAACATTACGATAACTACTGTTAGCGCTAAATGTGATAATATGATCCACTCTTGACCATGCCCACCAATAGCACCAAAGAATGTAAATAATCTACCTTCCATCTGTCTTGTCCTTTGTTTTTTTTCTCATTTTGAGAATTTATCCGTCATTATATTGTAGTTTTTATAAATATTTTATAAAAGCTTTTTTATTAAGTTTATATTATAATTGTCTATACTATTTTATAGGAAATTAATGATTATACAAAACAATGCAATTTTTATTGCAGATTCCCATTACAACGAAAAAAGAACACAACTTTTTACCCTTTTAATGCAGATTAAAAATAAAGAAATTGAGACATCTCAGGTGTTTTTAATGGGGGATATTTTTGATTTTTTATCGGGCGAAATTGAATATTTTAAATTTATAAATTACAAAGTAATTTCACTCATAAACGACCTATCTATAAGCCATGAGTTAATATATCTTGAAGGAAATCACGACTTTAATTTACATAAAATATTCCCAGAAATAAATGTAATATCAAGAGAGGCACAACCTTTTTATGTAGAGCATGATGAATTAGATATTGCCTTAGCTCATGGAGATATTTTTACTCCACCATCTTATGAACTATTTACAAAAATTTTCAGAAATCATAAATTTTTAAAATTTATCGATAGTATAGATTTTGGTAACACTTTATCAAAATTTGCAGAAAAAAAACTGATGGAAAAGAAAATTTGTCATAAACTCAATAACTTTTTAGGCTTCGTTCACAATAGAATTCATAACTATAATGAAAATTCTCATACAGATTTAATAATCGAAGGTCATTTTCATCAAGGGTATATAAGTAATGGATATATCAATATTCCATCACTAGCATGTGACAATAGATATATGATATATCAAAACAATCAATTTAGCTTTAATACACTATAATTATACTTATGGATAATTACGAATATACACAACTATTAAAAAACTTAAACCAAAAACTTCAAAATATTGAATCAATATTAAAACCCGTAGAGATAAAAACACGGCTTGAAGAGATAAAAGTATTAGAACAAGAACCAGAGTTTTGGTCAAACCAAGAAGTTGCTACAAAAACAGCTCAAGAGAAAAATAGATTATTGAGTAAATTAACAAAGTTCAATAAAGCAAATGCAGCAATAACTGATGCAAATGAATTATACGAAATGGCAATTGATGAAAAAGATGAAGAAACAATAGAAACTCTTTTTGAAGAATCATCCAAACTTGATGAGCTTGTGCAAAAAACCGAAATTGAAGTGATGCTCAGTGGTACTGATGATGGAAGTAACGCAATTGTTTCGATACATCCAGGAGCTGGTGGAACTGAGTCATGTGATTGGGCAAGTATGCTCTATCGTATGTATTTACGTTGGGCAGAAAGAAAAGGCTTTAAAGTAGAAATTTTGGATTATCAAAATGGAGATGAAGCTGGTATTAAAGATGTAAGTATTATTATTTCTGGTATAAATGCTTATGGGTATTTAAAAACAGAAAATGGTATTCATAGACTTGTACGGATCTCACCATTTGATAGTAATGCAAAAAGACATACTTCATTTGCATCTGTTATGGTATCACCTGAAGTTGATGATAATATCGATATTGAGATTGAAGAGAAAGATATCAGAATTGATACTTACAGAGCTAGTGGTGCTGGTGGGCAACATGTTAATAAAACAGAATCAGCTATTAGAATCACACATATTGAAACAGGTATTGTAGTACAGTGTCAAAATGATAGAAGCCAACATAAAAACAAAGCAAGTGCAATGAAAATGCTAAAATCAAGACTCTATGAATTAGAACTTGAAAAACAAGCAGCAGAGAAACAAGGGATTTCAAAAAGTGAAATTGGTTGGGGGCATCAAATACGTTCATACGTAATGCAACCATATCAACAAATAAAAGACACAAGAAGTAATATCGGATATAGCAATGTCGATGCAATCTTAGATGGTGATTTAGATAAGATGATTGAAGATGTTCTTATTGCACAAAGCAGATAAAAAGAGATACAAATGAAAAAAATATTAAGTGTTGATGCAAACTTAATCAATAGTAAAATTATAGAGCAAGATATTAAAGTATATTTTGATTCTGTTGGTGAAGAGTTTGAGTTCTTTTTCGCACAAACCCCTCAACACACTTTAGACATCATTAATGCAGAGCAAATTGATATTATTTTTTTAGATATCTCTTCAAAACATTATGATGGTATTAAACTTTTAAAATATATCAAACAGCAACCAGTAAGACAATCAAAAATTGTAGGAGTTACTGTTTTAGATGATCATACTTTTAGATTTGAAGCTTTAAAATATAAAGTATATAGATATATCTATAAACCTTATGATAATAAAGAGATTGAAACTGTATTAAAAAAATATTTCACAATCAACTACTATGCAAAAGAGATCAATAGAACTGAAAACTTTATTAATGTTGAAGATATTGAACACAAAAATGAATCGTTTGAAACTATAAATGAACATGATATAGAGCTTATAAGTAGTTATCAAAAAAGACATATCAAACACAACGCTACTGAGTTTATAGAGCTTTATGAAGAGTGGGGTTATGATGTTGATGATTTAAATGACTTAGAACTTTCACTTGATAATCTGATGATGAGTATCATGATGGATAATGATTTTGAGGGTGTTTTACCTGATATTTTAAATATCTTAGAAACTTATAATAAGTTTTTATATATCTTCACAGAATTTGAAGAGTTAAGTAAAGTTGTTTACTCTATTGTAATATTACTGAGAGATATTAACTTTGAAACATTAGAAAGCCAAACATTAGTGTCAAAACTTGTTTTAACTACTATTCAAGATTTGGTGGAGTGGAAAGAGCGCGTTTTTATCGCACAAGATGCTCAAGATGTGTACTACATAAATGACCCTATTTTAAATAGCTACGTACAACTACAAGACTTGCTTTCATAACAATTTATGATTGTACTTTTTACAACTGCAGAAGATAAAAATTTAGCGTATCATGTAACGCAAGATTTTACTTCTGTTAACACTGCACGACAAAACTTAGCAAAAAAATATAACTTTGATATAGATAAACTTCAATACATGAATCAAGTACATTCTAATATTGTAAAAACTATATCACACACTACTAATCCACAAACGTGTGATGCCCTTATAACAAATGAGCCAAATACTCCTCTTTTAGTGATGGTAGCAGATTGTATTCCTATTCTATTTTATGATGAAGTACTCGAAGTAATAGGCGTGGCTCATGCAGGAAGAGTTGGAACTTTTGAAAATATATCAGCGAATACTATTAAAAAAATGTGTGTAGACTATAAGTGTGCTATAGAAAATATAAAAGTGGTTTTGGGTCCAAGTATTCAAAAATGTTGTTATGAAGTTTCTCAAGAGATGGTAGATTTTGTAAAAATTAATTTTGGCATAGAGTTTGTAAATAATAAAAATATCGATCTTCAAGGTATCAATAAAAAACAACTTTTAGATTTAGGAATAGAAGAAAAAAATATTGAGATATCAACAGTTTGCACAAAATGCTCAAACCAGCCCTACTTCTCTTATCGTAATGATAATTCATGTGGGAGGTTTGCTGGTTTAATTATGATTGAAAAGAAACGTTAAAAGATTACTTTGTAGTTATCTGTTTAATAATCTCATCTGTTACATTTGAAGGAACTCGTGTCCCTTTATATACAACTGTACCATTAATATCTATTAATACTTGAGTTGGTGTGCCACTTACTTTATACTCTCGTGTGATCTCATTATTCATAATAATTTTATATGGGATATCATGTTTCATCTCATACGCCTCAATATTTTCTAAACTATCTCGAACCCCAATATTTATTGCAATAATTTCTAATTTGTCATTATATTTTTCATATAAATTTTTTAACGCGGGTACCTCTTTTTCACAATAAGGACACCAAGTTGCCCAAAATGTTAACCATACTGCTTTTTTCCCTTGAAATTGCTCTAAAGATATCTCTTTCCCATCAACTGTTGTAGCTGTAAAATTAATAGCTTTTTGCCCAATCTCTATTGCATTTAAGTTATTTAGTGAAAATATCATTACGAATATCATCAAAAATTTTCTCATATTTATCCCTTCTCTTTTAATAAATTATTCTACATATAATTTGTATAATATTTCTTTAATAATTTATTGTACTGTATCAGATTCATCTTTTTGGATAAAAGTTTTGATATAGAGTTTTTCTACTTTAAGTCTCGCCCAATATGTTTTTCTCAAAAATTTCAAACTCGATTTTACAGAAGGATCAGATTTAAAACAGTTGATATTTACTTTTTTACCTAACTCTTCCCATCCATAAAACTCTACAAGTTTATTTACGATTGTTTGTAATGTAAGCCCATGAAGTAAGTCATTTGGATTATTGTTCATTTTGTTTCTCCTTGTTTTCAAACCATTTTTGTTGTTCTTGTTTATTATAAAAAGTCCACGCTATAAAACGCGTTTGCTTTTGACCTTGAACCATCTCAATAGTTTCTATTTGTTGTGGATTCTGTTTTTGAAGATTTTTATAAAGTACTTCCAGATTCTCTTTTTTTGATACTAAAGTAGTAAACCATAAACAGTTTGATTTATACTTTTGACTTTCCTCTATCATTTGAGAAATAAACGCTACCTCTCCACCTTCACACCATAGTTCATTGTGTTGACCACCAAAATTCAAAGAGACTTTTTTATTTTTCCCTTTTGAAAGATTGAGCAGCTTTCTTTTTGTACCCTCTTTTGCATCTTTTTTTGATTTGTGAAAAGGGGGATTACACATCGTAAAATCAAATTTATCATTTGGATTTATAATATTTTCAAAAATATTCTCTTTTGATGTTTGTTGTATAATTGTAATATCATCTTCTAATACTTGATTTGAAGAGATAATATTTTGTGCATTTTCAATCGAAACACTATCGATCTCACTTCCTGTAAACTTCCAACCGTAACTTCTGTTTCCAACAATAGAATAGATACAATTTGCACCAACCCCAATATCTAAACCACAAATAGATTTACCTTTTGGAATAACTCCGCTATTACTACTTGCTAAAAGATCAGCAAGATAATGAATATAATCAACTCTTCCAGGAATTGGCGGGCAAAGATATTTTTTTGGAATACTCCATTCTATTTGATAATAGTGTTTAAGAAGTGCTTTGTTTAAAGCTAAAACTGCATCATTTGAAGAGAAATCAATAGATAGATCTCCATATTGATTCTCTTTTACAAAAATGGCTAACTGCTCTGAACTTTTAATAAGAAGTTCAAAGTCATATCTGCTATTATGCAGATTTCGTTTGTGTAAAGTTTTAGTTGTTGTCGTACTCAATATCTTCGTTCTCTTCAACAGTCTCTTCAATAGTATTTTCTAAAGTTTCCTCTTCCTCAACAATCTCTTCATCTATTTTTCTCTCTTTTTTAATTGCACTTGCAACCAATTCTACATAAACAGATGTGCAGTTTAACGCTGCTGCTTCATCAATAGATTTCATAATATCTTGAAACTCAATAACTAAAGGTTCATTCTCATTTTGTGCGAACTTACAATCTATGTTCCAAACATTCATACCCTCTGGTAGAGTTTTTCTTTTTTCTCTTTTGATATATTTTCTAATATCATTTTTTATAGACTCTACTACTCTTGCTGGTTGTTTGTTTGTTGCTGTTAATTGGTATGTTTTTTTCAATTGATTCCTTCTATTGTTGTTCTGATGCGATGTAAAATGTTGTTATTCCTGATTCTTTATCATAATTAGCACCATCTTTTTTCTTATAACTATCTACTATCTCTCTTGCTTTGATATGTGAAGATGCATTTGCAATGATATCTTTCCCATCTGTTTGTGTTAAGATAGCTGTTTCTAAAGTTTTTCTAAATTGTAACGCTCTACTTTTATCTAAAATTGTATATTTAATAATATCTATATTTCGTTTTCTATCGATTGTAGCTTTTTTCTTTGGATCTTCAAATCGTAATATTCTATTTCCGTGTGAAGTTATTTTCATTGTTGTAGCTTTTTCTATATCTTTTGTATCTTCAATAATAAGATATTCTGCACCGTTTATTAAAACTGTATCAGCTGAGATTCTTTTGATCTCTTTGATTATTGTTTTTTTCCCTTTTGCCATATTTTTTATCCTTATGTTTGAACGCATTATAACTAAATTAATGTTAATCAACTTTAGCCTATAATCATACTTCAAATTTAATACAAAGATAATCATCATGTTACACCAAATGGCTCAATTTTTAACTGACACAATATTCGACATGGGCTACTTGGGTATTTTTCTTCTTATGCTTATAGAAAGCTCTTTTATCCCATTTCCTAGTGAAATAGTACTCATTCCTGCTGGTTACCTTGCATCAAAAGGGGATATGAATGTTTTTCTTATTTTACTCTCTTCACTTGTAGGTTCTATTGGTGGGGCTTTGATTAACTATTTTGGTGCTTTATATGTTGGTCGTAAATTTTTATTACGATATGGAAAATATATTTTAATCTCAGAAGAAACACTCAATAAAATGGAAACTTTTTTTCAAAAACATGGTGCTATCTCTACTTTTACAGGAAGATTAGTTCCTGGTATTAGACAACTCATCTCTATACCTGCTGGACTATCAAAAATGAATCTTAAAGTCTTTGTAATATACACCTCTCTTGGAGCACTTATTTGGAGTATTATTCTTGTAGCTTTAGGTTTTATAATTGGTGAGAATCAAGAACTTATCAAACAATATTTATCTCAAATAGTAACCATCACTTTAGCTGTTGTAGCTATAATCACTATAGTTTATATCATGAACCATAAAAGAAAAAATGCCTAAGAAACTACAAGCAATGGATGAAGATAACAACTTCATCGATAGACAAAGATGTTATAGTTGTTATAGACCAGTAACAAGTTGTATGTGCGAACATATTAACCCAATAGAAACAAACACACAATTTATAATTTTGATGCACCCAAAAGAGTTCAAAAAAACAAAAAATGGTACAGGACATTTTACACACCTTTGTCTTCCTAACTCTAAAATATTTATTGGTATTGATTTTTCTGACCATGAAATTATCAATGAGATTTTAAATGACCCAACAAAAAACTGTTATGTTTTGTATCCAGACGAGAAGAGTATCAAACTCAATACCCAAACTATTCAAAAAGAAGATAAACAAAATGTGATTTTTATCATCGATTCAACTTGGCCGTGTTCAAGGAAAATGTTAAAATGCAGTAAAAATATAAATGACCTGCCAAAGATAAGTTTTGTACATGATAAAACTTCTACTTTTACTATTAAAACACAACCAAATATATATTGTCTTTCAACAATAGAATCAACTTTATGTATTTTGGAGCTTTTAGATTTTCACAATATTGAAAATATTCCAAGCTCAAAATTTCAAACATTTTTACAGCCATTTCACAAAATGGTTGAATATCAAGTACAATGTGCAACACAACCAACAGGAAGAAATCCAAGATTTTTAAAGAGAGAAGACTTTAATAAGACGCTAGTATGATATGATTTATTTTTAAATCCAAAGGGGACTTATGAATAATGGTGTTGTATTAAATTGGGATGATGTATATTCAGTAGGGCATGAAAAAGTTGATTCTGAGCATCAAAAGCTTTTTGAGCTTGCAAAAGTTGTTTCCCATTGTAGTGATGATAAAGAACAAATAATGAGTGCCGTTAAAGAGCTTATTAAATACACTAAGTTTCACTTTGCAAATGAAGAGATATATATGAAATCTGTAAATTTCATATATCTTGATGAACACAAACTTTTACATAAAAATCTTATCAATACGATAAATACTCTTCTTAAAAATATAAACTCACTCTCAACTGATGAGATACAAAACCAGCTTTCAGAAATTATCAATAAAAATATCATCAACCATATTTTAACTGAAGATAAAAGAGTGCATCACTATAGAAGAAGTGCAAATGAACTGAAAAACCTTTTTTGTTGGAAAGAAAAATATCAACTTTTCCACTATGACATAGATATGGAACATAAGCAACTTTTTGATATCGCCATTAAAGCACTCAATGGCAACAAAGGTGATATAAAACTACATATCAAATCAACTGTAACAGAGCTGTATGAATATATGAAAACTCACTTTGAACATGAAGAGGAATATATGCAATCTATTAATTATGAAGGATATGAAGAGCATAAACTACTTCATGAAGATATCATCACTCAACTCAATGATTTCTTAAAAAAACTTCCTACTTTGAGTATAGAAAATTTTGAACGAAGTTTGATAGAATATATGGATGTATGGTTAATCAATCATATCATCACAGAAGACCAAAAAATAATCAACAGCCAATATTAAATTCATATACCATTCATATAAACTTGTTATATTACGGAAAATATAACAAGGAAAGAATGTGTTTGCATCCTCTTTAAAAGCATTAAAAGCGAATCGACTCAAAACAACTTTAATCTATTTGAGTCTCATATTCTCTATTACATCAATCTTTTTAATTAGTTCAATATCTCATGGAATAATTCATATGTATTCATCTATGTTAAAAAGTGATGGAGATATTATTGTAACTCAAGCAAAAATATCTGATACATTTTTTTCAAATGTAGATATCAATCTTCTTTCAAAAATCAATAAACTTCGAGATGTAAAAGAATCTTCAGCCATTATAGTAGGAGCATCTCCAGTTGAAAATCTTCCAATAGTAGCAATCTATGGAGTTACTAAAAATAGATTTGCAAACTATACACTTGTGCAAACTTCTTATCCAAATAAAAATGAAGCCCTCGTAGGAGAATCAATCTACCAACAACTTAAAAATAAAAACGATATAGAGATAGCAAATAAAAAGTTTAAAATTTCTGGAGTTTTTAAAAGTGATATTGGATTTGAAAATGGAGGAGTGGTACTTAATATTGATGAAGCTGGAGAGATATTTAATAAAAGTGCTTCGATGTTGATGGTAAATAGTAAAATTGATACAGATGTTGATGCACTTGTATCATCTATTTCTAACTTGAGTGCTCAAATAGAGGTGAAATCAACAGAGAGTTTTGTAAATAGTTATAATC
>JBATTX010000095.1:0-4915 GCA_049670825.1 Arcobacteraceae bacterium
CCAATAAGTTCAAAACCTTCTATCTGCTCTCTTTCTAAAGAGATATTTACTTTTTTTTCTATCATATTAAAATGTTCAAAATCTTCAAGACCAATAAATGAAATAGCAGTTCCAGTTTTTCCTGCTCGTCCTGTTCGACCAATTCTATGAACATAATCTGCACTTCCTCTTGGAAGATCAAAATTTATCACACAAGAGATATCATCTACATGTAAACCACGACTTGCAATATCTGTTGCAAAAAGTATTTTGATTTTGTTCTCTTTAAATTCATCAAGAGTAAAATTTCTATCCTCTTGAATTAAATCTCCATGAAATGAATCCGCTAAAAAACCATTTTTACGAAACTTATTTGCAATATTATCACTTGATCGTTTACTTGAAACAAAAACTAAAACTCTTTTCCACTTATGTGTTCTAAGAAGATGTTGTAAAAGAGCATTTCTATTCTCTTTATTTACTTTTATTGCACGTTGGTTTATATTTAAAACTGTAGGTTCTTCATTTTCTATCTCCACCGTTGTAGGCTTCTGTGTAATCTTAAATGCAATATCCAACATCTTCTGAGGATAAGTAGCTGAAAATAATAGATTTTGTCTTTTTTCGGGAAGTTGTTTTAAAATCAAATCTAACTCTTCAGCAAATCCCAAATCAAGCATTTTGTCTGCTTCATCTAAAATAAAGTACTCTAAAGATGAAAAATCAATCTGTTTTTTATCAATAATATCAAGCAATCTACCAGAAGTTGCAACAACAATATCAACACCTTGCTGTATCTGTAAAAGTTGATCACCAATAGATTCTCCACCAATAACTGTAGCTATTTTAGGTTGATTTGTTAACTCTGAGCTAAAGTTCTTGATACTGTTTGACACTTGAACAGTTAGCTCTCTAGTGGGAGTTAATATCAAGGTTGTAATTTTCGCTTTTTTTCGTAATGGTTTTTGTTGCCACAAATGCAAAAGTGGTAAAACAAAACTAGCAGTTTTTCCACTTCCTGTTTGTGCTTTTGCCATCACATCATTTCCAGATAAAACTAAAGGGATAACTTTTTCTTGAATAGCTGTTGTGTTTTCATATTTATTCTTTTCTAACGCAGTAAGTAACTCTTGAGATAAATTTAGTTCAGAAAATGTCATTTATAGTTCCTCTAGTTTTGATTCATATTCTTCAAGAATAGTATCAAGTTTTTCTTGAGCAATTTCAAGTTTTTCAAAGCTTACCTCTATCTCTTTTTCAAGATTTGTAACTTCTCTTGATAACTCTATTACTTTGCTATTGTCACCTTGGTTTGATGCAGTTATAAGCTCTTCATGTAACTTCTCTACAAGCTCTTCATTTTTCATAATTAAAGCCTCAAGCTTATCAACTTCTTTTTTTAAAGGAGAAGTTAATTTACTTCGTTCTTGAATTAAAATACTTCTTTGTTTTTTATTCTCTTTTTTATTTACTTTTGATGTTTCTATCTCTTTTTTATCTTCTTTGATATCTGCTTCTGTTTCATCATCCCAACCAATCTTTTCTAAAAACTCATCATAGTTTCCATCAAAAAACTCTGCTTTATCTTTTGCAAATACAACTAATCTATGACATACTCTTCGCAATAACTCTTCACTATGCGTAACGATTATAGCTGAGCCTTCAAAATTTTCAATTGCAGTTGTAAGAGCATCAATAGAATCCATATCAAGGTGGTTTGTTGGCTCATCAAGAAAAAGTATATTTACTTCTCTTGCAATAATCTGACCCAACATCACACGGCTTTTTTCTCCACCTGAAAGTAGTGAGATACTTTTTTTCGCACTCTCACCTGGAAACATCATAGAGCCACAGATATTTCTTACTGTTGATTCTGCTAATTTTGCATTTCCTAAATAGATCTCATCCATGATATTGTTTTTAGGATTGAGGTGAGATATATTTGTTTGTCCAAAATGTCCCACCTCTGTTGTACCATGATAATCAACTATTCCATCTAGCTGTTTTAGTTCACCTGCTATAGTATTTAATAAAGTTGATTTACCTTTACCATTTTTTCCAATAATACCTATAACCTCACCTTTTTTAAGAGTAAATGAAACATTTTTAAATAGTATATTATCACTTGTATATCCAAATGTTAAGTTCTTGATATCAAGTAAAACTTTTGCTGGAGTATCTTTAAAATTAAAGTTAAACTTTAAAGAGTTTTCATAACCTAGATCATCTAAGATATCCATTTTTTCTAAAAGTTTTACTTTTGATTGCGCTTGTGCTGCTGTTGATGCACGTGCTTTATTTTTAGCAATAAACTCTTCAAGCTCTTTTACTTTTTTATCTTGCGATAATTTTTGTTTTTCATAGAGTTCTTCATCACTTTTTAACTGTTCATAAAACTTATGAGTATTGCCTTTGATGATACTTAATGTTTTGCGATTTAAACCCATTGTATGCGTTGAAACTGCATCCATAAAATCTCGATCGTGAGTGATTAATATCACTTCACCATCAAATGATGTTAAAAATGTTTTTAACCATCGTAGGGATAAGATATCAAGATAGTTTGTTGGCTCATCTAAAAGTAATAGATTTGGTTCAGTTATCAAAAGTTTTGCTAGATTAATTCTAATTTGATATCCACCTGAAAAAGATAATGGATTTTTTTCTAAATCCTCTTGAACAAAACCTAAACCAAAAAGTATTTTTTCTACTTTATACACACTAAATTTATCATCTTCAGCCAATGCCAAAGAGACCTCTTCTACTAAAGTTTTTTCATGAAATTCTAAGTGTTGTTTTAGTGTACCAATTTTATAGTTTTTAGGAATACTTAACTCTCCATCATCATAAAACTCTTCACCTAAAATTAGTTTAAATAGTGTTGATTTTCCGCTTCCATTTCTTCCTACGAGTCCGATTCTCTGTCCGCTGGTCATTCGTAAATTTACATTATTAAAAAGCTCTTGGGTTCCATATCGTTTTGCTATATTTGTTAGTTGTATCATTTTTCTCTTTTTTAATTATTTAATTGTGATATTTTTAGTTTAACGTTATTTACATTGATTAAATAAAATCTTTTAATAACTTTATTGTGATATGCAATAGTAATTATTCTATCATTTAAACCAATTTTACGCTCACTGAGTAATCTATTTTTATCCTCTTTGATTCCATAAAATTTTAATCGTATTGCTAGTCTAGCATCATTAGTTGTTAATCCATCAACATGTAACTCTTTTAATTTTAGAGCCAATTCTTTAGCTACATAATGATCATGTGCAATATGTGATGCAGGATTTTTTATGTATACATAAAATGTCTTATTAAAGATGAAAACTAAAAAACTCATAATTAATACACCAAGTGTCACACGAAGCATCAAATAGTGCCAGTATCTAAACTCTTTTAGTCGAACTCGTAAACTATGAATAAAGAGTCTTACCATAATAGGGATAGAAATAACAATAAAAGGTGCAAAATCATCAATAGCTATTTTTTGTCGTAATGAAAAAACCAATGACAATCCTAAAGCAGTCATTGAGATATACCAATACAAATCTTTTTCCCATTTTATTCCAATTCTATATAAAGAGTAGAAAAAATATAAAAATAATACGGGAGAGAATATTGTTGCATAAATTGCAAAAGTATCCAAAAAGTAGCCCCTTGGTACACCATCAAAAGTAAAACCATAAAGACTCATTGAAAAGCCAAATAAACTCAAAGAGATGATTAGAAGCATATTGTCTTTTTTATGTAATGAATAAAAAAACAACGCTAAAAATAAAATAGCAAAAGAGTTGTCAATAAACAAAAATAATACTAAAAGATAATAATGTTCTTGCTCTCTTAATTTATAAAGATACAGATACAACAGTGTTCCAAATACTACAATAATAGATTCGTTTACTAACAAAGCGGCACTATTTATACCTGGTAAAAGCATAAAAATAAGAATACTAATAAGTCTATCTCTTTGCAGTCTAAAGTAATCATCTGTTAAGAGATAAAGTAAAATAGCACTGCCTGCATAAAATAAAACAAAAGGAACACGAAGAGCATAATCATTTTGCCCAAATATTGAGGTAGAAAAGTTTGTAAGTAATGTTAAAACATTAAGATCATCACTAAAATATATTGCAGCTTCTTTTGCAGATATACTGTAGTTGTCAATTACAAATAATAATACCGTAATATGGGCTAATAATAACCCTATAAAACCAATATCATATTTGCTAAGTTTCATCTCTATCCTAAAGTTTTAAAAAGTTATCTAACATCTCATGTCCATATTCACTCATCACAGATTCTGGATGAAATTGAACACCATAAACATTTTTATCTTTGATTCGTAAAGACATAATCTCATCATCATCTAAACTTTTTGAAGTCACTACTATATTTTCTGGTAGATTTTTTTTATTGACTGTTAAAGAGTGATATCTTGTTTGAGTCATCTCTTTAGGAAGATTTTGAAACATCACATCATCACATAAAACTTTAATCTTTGAAGTTTTTCCATGCATCATAATTGGAGCTCTAATAACCTCGCCACCAAATACTTGAGCAATACTTTGATGCCCTAAGCAGATACCTAAAATTGGTGTAGTATCTGCAAACTCTTTAATCACCTCTAAACATACTCCAGCTTCATTTGGTGTTGCTGGTCCTGGAGAGATGATTATCTTTTCTGGATTTAAAGCTTTTATCTCTTCTACCGTTAATTCATCATTTCTAATCACTTTTAAATCTGCACCCAACTCTAAACAATATTGAACTACATTATATGTAAAACTATCATAGTTATCAATCATTAAAACCATATTTATATTCCTAAATCATACATTTGAACTATTCCACATAGTTCTGAATTTTTATTTATCACAAGCAATGAGTTAATCTTATTTTCACTCATTATATCACTTGCTTCTACAAG
>JBATTX010000096.1:0-3792 GCA_049670825.1 Arcobacteraceae bacterium
CACCAATTATAAGATATATTTTTTTAGGATTATAAAGTTTTTTAAAATGTTCTACCGTAATTATAGATGGAGTTGCTTCATTCCGTTTTATTTCAAAATCTGAGATTTCAATATTAGAATTTTGATCATACATCTGGTGTAATATTTTAAATCTATCTTCTGGCTGAATAAGATACTTTTTTTTAAAAGGATTAAGATATGTAGGCACAACAATGAGTTTATGGATATATGTAAGATGTGAGAGTTTATTTATAATCTTTTCATGCCCTATATGAACAGGATCAAAACTACCACCGAAAATTGCTATATTCAAATAAACCCTTAATAAATATTGTTAATATAATTGTATTTTAACTATAATACGCTTAATATAAAAATCTGGAGTTTATGATAAATGATATTATGTGATATAGGTAATACAACTTACCATTTTAAAACAAAAAAAGAGAGTTTTAAAATAGGTATTAAGGAATCCTTGAAGGATCTACCTATGTATGAGGAAACAGTATATTTTATAAGTGTAAACGATACTGCAACGAAAAAGCTTTTAAAAAAATACCCAAATGCAATAAATTTAAAAAAGCTTTTAAATTTTGAAACAGCATATGATGGAATGGGAATTGATAGACAAGTTGTTTGCTATTCTATTACTGATGGAATCATTGTTGATTTGGGAAGTGCAATAACTGTAGATATAATGAAAAAAGGGAAACACAAAGGTGGGTTTATAATTCCTGGTGTGGAAGCATATAAATCAATTTACCCAAATATATCCAAAAAACTATCATTTGACTTTGAAAAAAATACAAATTTAGATAAAATTCCACTAACAACTAACGATGCGATAAATTATGCAATCTTTAGTGCAATCACTTTACCAATAATCAAAGAGTATGAGCGTTATAAAACCAAAATATACTTTACTGGTGGAGATAAAGATTTATTAAAAAACTATTTTGTAGATATACCTGCAAAATATAAAAAAAATATGATATTTAATAGTATGAAAAAGATTATAAAAGAATCTAAAAAAATGAAAAAGGGAAAATAGATGTTAACAATAGCCCTACCAAAAGGTAGAATAGCAGAGCAAACACTAGAAAAATTTGAACAAGTTTTTAATGAAAAATTTGTATTTGAAGATAGAAAACTTATATTAAAAAAAGCAGGGTTTACTTTTTTAAATGTAAGAAATCAAGACGTACCAACATACGTTATGCATGGGGCCGCTGATTTAGGTGTTGTAGGTCTTGATGTACTTGAAGAGAAAAAATATGATTTGATTAAATTGTTAGATTTAAAAATCGGTCAATGTAAAGTGGCTATTGGGTTAAAAGCTGGTGATAAAATTGATTGGTCAAGATCAAAAATTACAGTTGCTACAAAACACACAACTATTGCAAAAAGATTTTTTGAAAGCAAAGCTATGGCAGTTGATATTGTTCAACTTTATGGTTCAATCGAATTAGCTCCATTAGTTGGACTAGCTGATTGTATTGTAGATATTGTAGAAACTGGTGAAACTATGAAGCAAAATGGACTTGAAGTAGGGGATACAATTATGCAATCAAGTGTATTTTTAATCTCAAATAAAAACTCATACTATAATAAAAAAACTCAAATTTTAGATTTAAGAGAACAGCTTGCAAGCACTTGATCTATACGCAACAATAGAGGAGTATCTTGATTTTGAAGATGAAATTCATCATCTTTATAAAACGATAGGGCATACTGTTTTATCTAAAGATCCTAAAACACTTATTGATATTGGGTGTGGACAGGGTGAGTTTTGTCATATTATGCAACTTAACGGCATCAAATCATTTGGTGTTGATCTTAGTGCAAAACAAATAGAGATAGCTATATCAAAAGGTACAGATGCCAAGTGTATCGATATCAAAGACGTAAAAGAAAGATATGACTGTGCTACTGCTACATTTGATGTGATCAACTATATTCCAAAAGAGTATATCAAAGATTTTTTAACACATAGTTATAACCTTTTAAATGAAAATGGATACTTTATATTTGACATAAATAGTTTATATGGATTTGATAATGTTGCTCAAGGTACGTTAAATATTGATTTAGAAGATAAATTTATTGCAATTGATGCGAACTTTGAAGATAATATTTTATATACTGATATAACACTTTTTAGTCAAAAAGATACAAAAGATAGATATAAAAAACAAACGGGTACTATACAGCAATATTGTTATAGTAATGAAGAATTAAGTGATATCTTAATATCAATTGGTTTTGAAATAGAAAATATTATTGATTTTAATCTGCATAGTTCAGAAGAGTTCGATAAGTATATATTCGTATGTAAAAAAGGGGCATAAGATGATTTTTAATATTGTAGAAGACGAAAATTATAAAGAGATGTTAGAGGGGCAAATATTTGAAGTAATCGAATATCTTATCAATAAAGATGAAGAGTTCTCTATCACTGCAAATATAGAGGGGGTTCAATTTGATCCTTCTATTCCAGAAAGTATAAGTGCTAATTTTTCACATTTCACATTGTTTACATTGGCAAATTATACTTATGAGTCGATTATTTTAACAGAAAAAAACATCACTTTTGAAGCTGGTTTTGGAAGTGAAAATTTTGGATCACATGTAACGATTCCATTGTATGCGATTTTTCAAATAGTGATTGATGAATCAATTTTATTTTTAAATCCAACTGCAACAGTTGAAAAATACTTTCAGAAAAAAGAGAGTGAAGAGGATCCTGTAGAAAGATCAATGAATGCTTTTAAAATGAATTCTAAAAATAAAGACCTATTAAGTTAATCACTTAGTTACTTAATAGATCTTTTAAACTATCTTGTGGATTTTTCCCCTCAAGTATTAGTTTTACTTCATTTGCAATTGGTGTATAGATATTATTTTGAGTTGATAGTTTATAGATAGCTTGTGATGTCATAACACCTTCCGCAACTTCACCTAACTCCTTTAAAATCTCATCAAGAGATTTATTGTGTGCTAGACCCAATCCCACTCTAAAGTTACGACTTAAAGTACTTGAAGCAGTTAAAAAAAGATCGCCAGCTCCACTTAAACCTATAAATGTATCTTTGTTTGCTCCATAATGTTGCCCAAATCTATCCATCTCAACTAGACCTCTTGATATAAGACTTGCTCGTGCATTTTGTCCTAAGTTTAAACCTTCACAAATACCACTAGCAATTGCTAAAACATTTTTATATGCTCCAGATATCTCAGCTCCGATTACATCATTGCTATAATATGTTTTGATAAAGTTTGGAAAGAATTTATAAAATTCATCATAGAAGTTTTTTGAAGTTGAGTTAAGAACAAGTGCTGTTGGAAGTCCAACAACTACTTCACTTGCAAAAGATGGTCCTGATATAAATCCAAGATTCTCTTTTGGTACAAACTCTTCGTAAATCTCTTGCAAAAAAGCACCTGTGGTTGCTTCAATACCTTTGGCTGCAACAAGAACTTTTTGACCAGAATATGTGAAATTATCAGTAAGCCACTGTCTTATACTTTGAGATGGTATTGCTATAACTAAATATTCACACTTTAAAGCTACATCAAGAGATACGAAATTTTCGATATCTTTTGGTGTTCTACTTGTGATAAGACACTTTTGTTGTTGGTTTAGAGCATAGTGTAATGCTTGCCCCCATTTACCTGCTCCTATTACACAAATAGAACTCATTTTGTCACCCTTAATTATGCTAATCTTTCTTTTAAAAGTTTATTTACAACTTGTGGATTTGCACTACCTTTTGAAGCTTTCATAGTTTGTCC
>JBATTX010000097.1:0-1970 GCA_049670825.1 Arcobacteraceae bacterium
TCAAATCTTCAATATTTTGAGAAGCCTCAGCACTTCTTGTAGCCAAGTTTCGTACCTCTTGTGCAACAACAGCGAAACCTTTACCTGCTTCACCAGCAGTAGCAGCTTCAACAGCAGCATTTAAAGATAAAATATTTGTTTGAAATGATATTTGTTTAATAGTATCAATTGATTCTAAGATAGCATCAACTTTCCCATATATATTATTCATAGCTGCTGCTGTTTCTTGTGCTAATTTGTTTCCATCATTAGAATATTTAGTAACTTCGTTTGCAATATTTGCCATATCTTTACTGTTGTTACTTGTATTTTTAATACTATTCATTATATCTTCAATAGAACCTGTAGTTTGATTTATAAGTTCTGATTGTTCGTTTGATGATGTTTTCAATCTTTGTACATTTTGAGAAAATACGCTTGCTGTTTGTTGTAGAGCTTTACCATTTTTAAGATTTTGTCCACTTAAATTTGTTAATGTCTCTCCAAGAAGATCAACTTGATAAAATAACTCTTTAAAGCTACCTTCAAATTTATCTTTACCTTCTATTCTGCTACTATATTCATCATTTGAATATTCATCAAGAGTGTAAAGTGTTTTGTCAATATTTTGTTCCATAGATATCAATAAATCATTTACTATTTTAATAAGATTATTTATTTCAGGATTTGAGGCTTCCGCGTTAATTCGTGCGTTTAAATTTCCTAAAGATGCTTGCTGACATACCTCTGAGCTTATACTTATCGCTTTGGCATTTTTATCAATTCCATCAACTACTTTTACAATATTTTCATTTAAAGAGGTTACTATTTCTCCTATCTCATCCATATATTTTACTTTAAAAGGTTCGATACTTGCTTTCTCGTGAGATAAAAACGAGAAAAACTCAAGAAGTTCATTTTTTAAGTTTTGCAATGGCTCTGTAGTTTTTTTAGTAACAATCCAAACTACAATCAAAATCAAGGCAATAAATGCAACTGAAATTGCTAAGATAAATATAAGTGTATCATTTATTGTAGCATCTGCTTCATCAAGAGAAAATGACAAATCAATTACCCCTATTACGTCACCTTCTTTTTGATTTGCATGACACATCACACACTCTTGTGTAGCAATCATAGGTCTTAAAACTCTAAAAAAATGGGAATCATCTTTATAAGATTCTATTACTTGTTCTTGTTTAGTTTCAAATGTTTTAAGAATATCTTTATCAGTAGTAAATTTTGTTTGAGGAGAGTAAAGATCAAGAGTACCTTGACTTTTGGCTACAGTAAGTTTAGATAATCCTTTGATATTATTTCTGCTATCATCTTCAGCTTGTTTTATTATAGCTGGATCACCAGTATTCATAGCATTTCGTAAGGTTAAAAATAATGAATCTGTTAGCATATTTAGAGATTCTTTTGCACTATTTTTTACTAAATTTTGCATATGGGTTGCTGTAATATAATTTGTAACTATGCTACTAATTACTAATATTATAAAAATAGGTGCAACAATTTTTGTGGAGACTCTTAGTTTAGTTATCATTGTATTTCCTTGATAAGAATTTATTCTTATTAAGGAAGATTATAACTAAACTATCTATTATTATAATTTAAACTCAGCGAATTTTTTAGTTATTTTTTCAACTATTTTTTTTGTAATACCTTTTATATTTAATAAAATTGAAGGACTTTGATGTAATACACCTATAACTTCCTCAACGCTACCAACCTCTTCAAGAATCCTATTATACTTTTTTGTTCCGATTCCATCAATTGATTTTAAAAGGTTCTTTAATTCTTTTTCAGATAATTTAACTGTTTCAATAATCTCTGAATCTTCTTCTAATACTGATGGTTCAGCTTGATTATTTAAATTTTTCACTTTCATTGATTTTAAATTATTTAATGAGAATTTATCTTGATAATTGTAAGTTTCACTTGGCCATTCTTCGGACCATCTTCTTTTTACATCAAACATCGTATAT
>JBATTX010000098.1:0-6060 GCA_049670825.1 Arcobacteraceae bacterium
ATCCTTTGATATTATTTCTGCTATCATCTTCAGCTTGTTTTATTATAGCTGGATCACCAGTATTCATAGCATTTCGTAAGGTTAAAAATAATGAATCTGTTAGCATAGTTAGAGATTCTTTTGCACTATTTTTTACTAAATTTTGCATATGGGTTGCTGTAATATAATTTGTAACTCTGCTACTAATTACTAATATTATAAAAATAGGTGCAACAATTTTTGTGGAGACTCTTAGTTTAGTTATCATTGTATTTCCTTGATAAGACTTTATTCTTATTAAGGAAGATTATAACTAAACTATCTATTATTATAATTTAAACTCAGCGAATTTTTTAGTTATTTTTTCAACTATTTTTTTTGTAATGCCTTTTATATTTAATAAAATTGATGGGCTTTGATGTAATACACCTATTACTTCCTCGACACTACCAACCTCTTCAAGAATCCTATTATACTTTTTTGTTCCAATTCCATCAATTGATTTTAAAAGGTTCTTTAATTCTTTTTCAGATAATTTAACTGTTTCAATAATCTCTGAATCTTCTTCTGATACTGATGGTTCGGCTTGATTATTTAAATTTTTCACTTTCATTGATTTTAAATTATTTAATGAGAATTTATCTTGATAATTGTAAGTTTCACTTGGCCATTCTTCGGACCATCTTCTTTTTACATCAAACATCGTATATTCATCATCTAATTCATGTAAATATTTTTCATTATCACCATACATTTTTTTCTTGTTACCAAAATACGCACCATCATAACTAGAATTATATTTTCCAAATGTTATATGTCTCATTGTTCTTAATAAATCTGGTGATATTTTTCCTAACTCTTCCCAATTAAACATTGGAGTATGTGGTTTTCTAAATCGACCTTCACTAAAACTCCACATTAAATATTGACCTATCCAATCCCTAATATAAGGAAATGCAGCAAAGGCAGTTGCACATTCAAGTATTCTTACTTTCCCATCTTTTCCATACGCAATATCACATGCCCAATATTCTGCTCGCGCTGCTTTTGAAACTTTTACAGCAAGATCAAGAACATTCTTTGGAACATCATTATAATCCATACTTCCACCTTGACTTGTGTTTGTAAGCCATTCTCCCTCAGGAGCTCTTCTCCAAAATGCACATACTGGCTTATGCCCTATTAGCATAACTCTAATATCAGCTTCCATAGGAACAAAATCTTGAAAATACATAGGATGGTATTTTTTTTCAGCATATAAAGCTTTTGCTTCTTTATAATTATCAACTTTATGTACAAAATATCCACCATAATTTGATGGACCATATGATTTTTTAACAATTTTTGGATATTCACAATGTTTTAAAAATTTATCAGCATTTGGTCTATTATAATAAATATATGTTTTAGGAATTGGCAAACCATACTTCCATGCAAATCTTGTAACATTCTCTTTTGATTTATTTGAAAATTGTGTATCTAAAGATGGAACAAAACGTACATTTGGTAGTGCTCTTGCTATTTCTCTAAAAGTTTCATATGCTGTAGCTGGTACATTTCCAATCAAGATATCAATTTTTTTTCTTTTTACCTCTTTTATAAATCTATCTTTATCATTTCCCCAATGATATGTTACAGTTTCAATTTTATTTGGCCAACCTTTAAAATTAGAATGATCAAAAAATCTTAATACATAATCTAAATATAAAAACCCTAATTTCGGTAACTGCTTGTTGTTTAATCCCATTTTATTTATCCTTCTTTTGTGTTTTTCTATCTATTAAGTCTACAATTAAATCTATTTTTTTATCATTAAAATTCAATCCTTGTTTCTCTTGTTCTGGTGTTGCAAAAGCAGGTATTCCATTTACTTCTAATACAATATATTTTTCTTTTTCAAGATCATAAATAATATCAACTCCACCAATATCAACTCCACAAACTTCACAAGCTTTAATAGCTAAGTCAACTATTTCATCATTTGGTTCTCGTAAAAAAACAGAACCTCCACTTGTTACATTTGTTCTCCAATCTGTTCCACTAGCTTTTCTACCATAACAACCAACAAACTTACCATCAACAATATCAACTCTAAAATCAGTATTATCATATTTAATAAATTTTTCCACATAAAAATATCGTAAATCCATTTGATTTAAAAATGGCATTAACATATCAAGATTTGCTTCTGATTCAATTTTAGTTAATCCAAGTCCTCCCCAACCATCTGTTGGTTTATATACCATTTTGTCCCATTTTTTAATAATCTTTTTTAAATGATGCCCATCATCTCTATGACAAAGTTTATAGTCTGCTGTTTCAATACCGTTTCTTCTTAATACAAATGAAGTATGAAATTTATCTTCTGTTAAAGCAAATGCTTCATAAGAGTTTATCATTGGTATTGCTCTATTTAAAGCTTGATATAAGTACATTTGATACTTTGATTGTTCACCAGCATTATACGAAAAAAAGAGATCTAGTTTATCTAATTTTATATTATCATATAAAATATGTCCATTTTTAGCTGTTGCATGTCGTAAGTGAACATTATTTACCACTCCAATATCTCTTTGATTGAGTTTTTTAATCATTTTTTCAGCAATAACATCACCACCACCATTTGTATAAAGCCACATACCTATATTACGTTTATTTTCCATTACATATCCTTATTTAAAATTTGAATTTATTTGATTGATGAGAATATAAAATATCTGTCATCATTTTAATTCTTTGATCGAAACTACTTTTTAACGCTCGTTCATTTATAGTATGATCTCCATCACCAAATGGACCAAAACCATCTAAAGTAACAACACCACATGATGCTACATGATTAGCATCGCTTACTCCACCACGTTGTTCGGTTTTAATTTTTAAATTTGTAATATTTTCTAATTTTTTAATAAAAGTGATTTGTTGTTCATTTGGTTCCATAACATCTCGCTGGATTAAGCCATCAAGTTTTGAAATAGTTCCCTCTACATAATTAGTATTCGTTATATCTTCAAGAGCTTTTA
Organism: Arcobacteraceae bacterium; assembly: GCA_049670825.1. Taxonomy (GTDB): domain Bacteria; phylum Campylobacterota; class Campylobacteria; order Campylobacterales; family Arcobacteraceae; genus JAIOSF01. Next base: position 3,003 of record JBATTX010000098.1, read on the forward strand.
GTAGTCTGTCTCTTTCACTATTTTGTTTATATCGAATCTCCAACAAAAGTTCACATTTAGGACTAATTGTATTCGCACCAATTCCACCTGTAATTTTTCCTACATTTACAGTTGTTCCAATATCTAGGTTAGTTAGTTTTGTAAGTTCTTGTAGTTTATATGTTGCTTCAAGGTTAGCATTGATACCTTTTAAATAACTTGTACCTGCATGTGCTGCTTTTCCTTCGCAAGTGATAGTATATGTCCCAACACCTTTTCGTCCTGTAACAATTTCAAGATCTTCTCCTGCTGCTTCAAATACAAAACAGTAATCATAATTTTTGGCAAGTTCTAAAGTTACAAATTTACTATCATCACTTCCAGTTTCTTCATCTGATACTAAAAGAAAATCGATATTTTTTATGCTTGTATTTTTATTTATATTTCGTAATGATTCAAGAGCAACTATATTGCCACCTTTCATATCACAAACACCAGGTCCATATATCCATCCCTCATCGCTAGTAAAGCTTTCAAAAACTTCAGGAGGAAATACAGTATCATTATGACCTAAAAGAAGTATTTTTTCACCTTCTGTTTTAGGTGTAGTAAATAACTGATGATTTCCTAAGTTTTCTCGTTGGTATGTTGTAGTTTCGAACCCCAATTCTTCTAGCCAGCCTTGCATAAAGTTACCTACTTTATCAACACCCTCTTTATTTTTTGTAAAAGAATTAATTTTACATATAGTTTCTAAATCGTTTAAATAAGACATATGGACCCTTTTTTTTGGACAAAAAAAAAGGAAATATTAAAAAATATTTCCTTTTAGATAAATTATTTTGAAGAACCTCTGGTTTGTCCTTCAATAATAAAACGAAGAGCATTTAGTCTAATAAAACCTTCTGCATCTTTTTGATTGTAAACTTCATCCGCCTCAAAGGTAGAATGAGCTTCACTAAATAGTGATTTTGGAGATGTACGCCCTACAACAATAACATTTCCTTTGTAAAGTTTAAGCTTAACTTCTCCCTCTACAAATCTTTGTGTTCTGTCTATAGCTGCTTGCATCATTTCTCGTTCTGGAGAGAACCAAAAACCATTATATATAAGTTCAGCATATTTTGCAATCATTCCGTCTTTCATATGCGCTTCTTCTCTATCTAAACAAATAGACTCAATTGCTCTATGTGCTTTTAACATAATTGTTCCACCTGGAGTTTCATAACAACCACGAGCTTTCATCCCAACATATCTATTTTCAACAATATCAATTCTTCCAATACCATGAGTATTTCCATAGTCATTTAATTTTTTAAGAAGTGTAGCTGGAGATAATTCTTCTCCATTTAGAGAAATAGGATCACCATTTTTATATCCAATTGTAATGTACTCAGGTGTATCTGGAGCTTTTTCTGGTGAATTTGACCATAACCACATTGAATCTTCTGGTTCAGCATTTGGATTTTCTAAATGTAATCCCTCATAAGAGATATGTAACAGGTTTGCATCCATAGAATATGGACTTACTGTTGGATTTCCATCAGCATCAACATGTTTTTTATCAATATTAATTCCATGATCTTTTGCATATGCAAGCAGTTTTTCTCTTGAGTTTAAGTCCCATTCTCTCCATGGAGCAATAACTGTAATATCTGGATTTAATCCTAAATAACCAAGCTCAAATCTAACTTGGTCGTTTCCTTTTCCAGTTGCACCGTGTGCAACAGCATCAGCTCCCATTTTATTTGCAATTTCAATTTGTTTTTTTGCAATAAGTGGTCTAGCAATAGAAGTACCTAATAAATATTCACCTTCATAAATTGCATTTGCTCTAAACATTGGAAATACATAATCTTTAACAAACTCTTCTCTAATATCTAATATAAAAATATTTTCTGGTTTAATTCCATTATCTAATGCTTTTTGACGAGCAGGTTCAACCTCTTCACCTTGACCTAAGTCTGCTGTAAAAGTAATAACTTCAGCTTTGTATTCTTCTTGTAACCATTTTAGGATGATACTTGTATCAAGCCCACCACTATAGGCTAAAACTACTTTTTTTACATTTTTTTGTTTTGTATTTGTACTCAAATTTCTCTCCATAATTATTTAATAATTTTACCAATAATTATAGCTAAATAAGATTAAAAATTTGTACACATACTATACAGTTCCTACAAATTTGTCATTTATATATCTAAATACAACGATAATTCATCTGCAAGCATAAAGTCACGTGCATAAATTCTATTTTCTTTTTGAATAACTTTATTTGACTCTATTAATATATCTACTCTTTTTTTAGTCTCATTATCAAATAGCTCTATATCAACTCCAACAACACTTCTCAAACCTAAGAGCACTTTTTCTACCAAAATATCATTAGTGCTTAACTCTTCAATCTCTTCATATTCAAATGGATTATCAATATATTGTTGTACATCCTTTTTTGAATAATATCTTTTATTGTCAATACAACCTACAGCACCACACCCTATTCCTAAATATTCTTTATATTGCCAATATCCAAAATTATGGTTACTTCTTGCTTTATTATTTAGAGCAAAATTTGAAATTTCATACTGCTCAAAACCTAAGTTAGAGAACTCTTTAAATAAAAATCTTGCTAAATTTTCATCTTCTACTTGAACATTACTCTTATTAAAAAACTTTGTACCTTCTTCAAGTGTTAAACTATATGCACTTATATGATTTATTGGTAAGTTCTTTATTATTCTTAAGTCATTCTCTAATAATTCTTTATTATCAAGCTTTGTATCGTAAATGATATCACAATTAATATTTTCAAAACCAACCTCTTGTGCATTGTTAATTGCTTCTATTGCTTGATTGTGATTGTGATTTCTTCCTAAAAATTTTAGCTTCTCATCATCGAAACTTTGAACTCCAAAACTTACTCTATTGATCCCTACTTCAAAAATCTCTTTGAGCCATTCTTTTGTTGCTGAGTTGGGATTGGCTTCAATTGTTATTTCACAATTTTCTACTAAATAAGGTCGTACGATATTCATCACCTTTTTATATTTGTGAGCTTTTATTGTACTAGGTGTTCCTC
>JBATTX010000099.1:0-4291 GCA_049670825.1 Arcobacteraceae bacterium
AAAAGTTTAACAGCATCTTCACTTCTAGCTTCAATCATTTTACTAATAGCTTGTGCTTGTGATAAATCTATTTTACCATTTAAAAATGCTCTCTTTGAAAACTCACCTGGATTTGCAGCACGAGCACCAGCATTAATACAGCTTGCTAAAACAAGATTTGTAATAGCTACTCCACCGTGACATTGAAATTCAACAATATCTTCACCTGTAAAAGAGTTTGGGTTTTTAAAATAGATAAGTAAAGCTTCATCAATTAGCTCATCTTTAGCATCATAAAGTTTTGTGAGTGTTGCTATTCTAGGTTTGAGTTCAGTGTTTTTGGTTATTTGTTTTGCTATTTTTAAAGCATCAATCCCACTTAATCTTACGATTGAGATAGAGCCTATTCCATTTGCTGTTGCAATTGCAACTATTGTGTCAACTTCGTACATCATTTAATTTCTATATTCATTTACTAAAATATATTTTTCACCTTTTTGTGTTGTTTTTACTGCAACATATTTATCTGGAAATTCATCTCTTAATTTTGTAAGTGCTATATGTACTAAAATCCCATCAAGAATTTTTGTTTTACAAAAACCTTCATTGTGAATAGTTTCAATAACAGGATCTAAATATGCATAAATAGATGCCTCTTGGTTTGCTAAAAATTGTGCAACCTCAAGACGTAACATCATTCCATATTTTTCATTAATCCAGTTAAATAAGATATAAGACAACGCCTTATATCTATACCCCTCTTTTCCAATAAGCAAAGCACTATCTGGTCCCGAGAACTCAATATAAACAGTTTTTTCATCATCAATAATTTCAACTTTGATTGTATCAATTTCATAACATAATTTTGAAAATAAAAAATTCAAATCTTCTGAAATCTCATTTGCTAATTTATTGGTTGATGATTTTATAATAGGAGCGGCATGAATTTTTTCATCTTCTGCAGTGTAAAAATCATTAAAAAGATTTTCTTTTTTCACTTGCTGAACCATTGCTGGAACTTCTTCTTTTTGCTCTTTTAACTCTTCATTTAAAGCGTTAAGTCTAGATGCTAAGGTTTCCACTTTTTGATGATTATTATTTTGTTTAATAGAATGATTGTGTTTTTCAGGATAAGTTTTTTTTATTTTTGCAGTAATAATGGCATTTTTAGAAAAAAATCCTAAAAAACCTTTACTTGGAGCTTGAGTAATCTCAATCTCCAAGTTAGTAATAGAACATTTTAAAGACTCTGAAGCTTTTTCATAAACCTCTTCTAAAGTTTTAGCTTCAAAGATGATAACTTCATTATTAGCTACTTTTAACATCTCTAGTCCTTTTATTTTTTCTTAATGTGTGTCTTCTCTTCAACATGCTTTTCATGTCTTTCGATTTTTGCTTTTTTAAATATCGTATTTACATAATATTGTTGTCCAATTGTAAACAAGTTATTTACAAACCAGTATAAAGTAAGTCCAGCTGGGAACCATAAGAAAAAGAATGTAAATACTACAGGCAACAATTGGAACATTTTTTGTTGCATTGGATCAGCCATAGTGTTTGGTGTAATCTTTTGTTGAAAGAACATAGTAATACCCATTAAAATTGGTAGTACAAAATATGGATCCATTGCACCTAAATCGTGAATCCATAACATCCATGGTGCACCTTTTAACTCAATAGAATTTAATAAAACTCTATAAAGTGCAAAAAACACAGGAATTTGTAAAATTACAGGTAAACATCCACCCATTGGGTTTGCTCCCTCTTTTTTATATAATTCCATCATATGCATAGAAGCTTTTTGTTTATCATTTTTGTATTTTTCTTGAAGAGCTTTTACTTTTGGAGCTAACTCTTTAAGTCTATTCATAGAAACCATACCTTTGTGAGATAAAGGGAATAATACTAGTTTAATTAAAATTGTAACAAATACAATTGTCCAACCCCAGTTTCCAACATAATCATGAATAAACTGTAAAAATATAAACATCGGTTTTGCAATAAATGTAAACCATCCGTATTCTATAATAGTTGTTAATCGAGAGTCTAAAGAGTCTAAAATTTTATGTTCTTTTGGTCCCGCATACCCGTGAAGTGTAATATTATCATTTGCATGAATAAAAATTTGAGGAGAATCTGATGCATCTTTCATAACACTAATTGCCATACTCTTGTCATAGTTGTATAAAGCAGTAGCATAATATCTATCAAAAGCAGATGCAACATTTACACCTATAAACTCTTCGTTTTTACCCATATCTCCATCTTCAATGATGTTCAATGTACCATCATTTAATCCAAGTAAAGCACCATGATCAGCATACATATCAACTAATACATTTGGTCTATAACCTGTAGTGATAAAGAACTCTGCATTGTTTGTAGATGAAGCTTTGATATCATAGTGACCATCTGGATAAAATGTCATCACTTTTGTAAGTGTAGTATTTGTTAATTTTTGTGTTAAAGTTAACTCTGTTACAATTTTTGTAGCATCAATAGTTTTTGACGATGCTACAACATCAGTTTTAAAAGCTTCTTCATTAATATTTCTATTTGAAAATCTTACCTCTAATGGTTTTAATTGATTTATATCAAATAATTTAATATGTTGTTTACTATCATCTGTAACATATTGATTTCCACTTAAAGTTACTTGACTAATTCTACCTAAGTTATCAATTTCAATAATATTGTTTAATGTTGTAATAGTAGTTATTACACCATTCGTAGAGAGATTTGCAACTGGAGCATTATTTGCAACATTTTGTACACTTGTCATTGGTGCTTGTGTAGCAGATGATTGTGCTGTAGTTGTAGATTTCTTTTCTAACGTAACTGCATTTTTTGCATTAGCTTCATTTACTAAAGCTTGCTTTGGTTGTAAGTATAAAAAATCATAAGCAATAAAAAAAGCAAACGATAAAACTGTTGCTATTAATATTCTTTTCTGAGTTTGTTGTTTGTTCATTGTGTCATTCGGTAGTGCCATTTATTTGTCCCATTTAGTATTGTGTTGAAGTATTAAGCAATAATTATTTTTTACTGGTACTTTCCAGTATTTTACCTTAATCTTTTTAAATTTTAGATTTATTTGATTTTTTTGAGGGCATTTTACTTTTACATAGTCAAAGCCACCATCAAATAAAGGATTACACTTTATTATTCTAATAACTGAATAATAGATTGCCAAAAAAAAATTGTTATGTTCAAATTGAGTTTTTGCGTAAGATGAGCAGGTTGGATAGTATCTACAACTTCCAAAAGATAAAATTGTTAAATATTTTTGATAGAATTTGATAAAATAAAGAATAATGTGTTTCATTTAAATAAAGCTAGTTTTTTCATAGCATACTTAAAATCATTTTTTAGTACTTTATGCTCTCTTTCAAATATTGTGTTTTTTGCAACCAATATATATTTTCCACTAATAAGTTGACTCTCTTTTTCTAAAACTAAAGCACGAAGAACTCGTCTTGCTCTATTTCTTTGAACTGCATTTCCAACTTTTTTTGATGATACGAAAGCAACATTGAGGTCGTTACTTTCTTTAAAAAAAACAACAAAGGCATTAGTGTGCCACTTTTTGTTGCTTTTATATATTTGACTAAACTCTTTTTGAGTATTAATACGGTGTAATTTGCTTAAACAGCTAATCTTTTTCTACCTTTAGCTCTTCGAGCTTTGATAACTTTTCTACCATTTTTAGTAGCCATTCTTGTTCTGAAACCATGTGTTCTTTTTCTAGGTGTGTTATGCGGTTGGTATGTTCTTTTCATACTTTTTGTCCTTTTTTCTAAATTATGTCTGCGATTATATTTAAAACTTACTTAATATTAGTTTAGATTAAAACTATCAAATTGACTGATTTCTTTGATGAGAATCTTTGTTTCATTATATTTTTTATTAAAAAGGTATCATCTTGTTACTTTTTAAATTTTTAAGTACTGATTCATTATATAATATTTTTATATAATGTAAAATGTAGTATCATTATATAATATTAAATTAAGGGAAAGTTATGAAAAAATTATTATTACTTACATTATTTGCAGGTTCTTTATTTGCAAGTGGAGCAGATGTATATCAAGCATGTCAAAAATGCCACGGAGCAAAAGCAGAAAAAGTTGCACTTGGTAAATCAAAAGTTTTAGCAACTCTTAGTGAAGCTGAAATTATTGCTAACATGAAAGGTTACAAAGATGGAACTTTTGGTGGTCAAATGAAAGCAATTATGGTTCCACAAGCAAACAAATTAAGTGATGAAGATATTGCTGCAGTTGCAGCATATGTACAAACTATCAAATAGTTT
>JBATTX010000100.1:0-2824 GCA_049670825.1 Arcobacteraceae bacterium
AGCCAAGTCATACCATCCAGCACGGCGTTGCCACCCATTAACTAGATTTCCTGTATATGGATCAACAGCTGCCATTTTTTGTGAACCATCTTCTAGTTTAATTCTAAAAACATTTACTCTATCTATATCTGGAGCAGTTATAAGCTCTACTAGTTTTGCATTTTCATACTTTTCTAAAACTTTTGAAGACTGTTCTTGTAAACTTATTGATATTGCATTTTTTGGAACTGATACTTTTATATTTTCGCCATCTCTCCCATCAAAAAAACCCAAAAACATCATCATAATTCCGCTTACTGCTAAAATCAGTAAAAATGGTGTCACAAAAATCCCTGAGTAAAAATGCCATCTCCAAATAGCGTTGTAAAACTTTGTTTCGTTTTTTGTTTGTTTCATAAAATAGTATCCCTTTTATATCTTTAAAATATAATTTAAAATTATTTTTGAATCATAGTGAACTTGTGTTAATCAAGTGTTAAAATAGATAAAAAGAGGATAAAGAAATTTTAGATAGTTTAATAAGAGAATATTTTATTTATAATTCACAACGTAGCCAAATTAATTGGCTACTATTTACATTTAGCATACAAATCTTTAAGTTCTAGATTTAGAGCATTTGAAGAGATATATACTTCCCACAGTGAGATAAGTAAAGATACACACATAGTAATCAGACTCAAACCAAAAATATTTTTACCAAAAGTGTGAAAACCCAAGAAAAGTGCAAACATAGAGATAGTACACATAAGCATCGATACCACTCCAAAAAACTGCATCCATTTTGTTAGTTCGAGTCGTTTTTTCAAGTTTTCTATTTGTCCTGAAAGTTCTTGATTTTGACATTCTCTTGCTTGTCGACTGATTGATCGTATCAATTGACCAGTAGTGAGGAATCTATTTGTATATGCTAAAAGAAGTAGTGAAATGGCTGGGAATAATAATGCTGGAGTTGAAATTTCTATTTCCATAAGAATCCTTATATAATTTTTGCGTATTATAACAAATTGAGATAAAAAGAGATGATTAATTTAGAATAATATACAATTACAACACAAAGGCAAAAGTTATGAAAAAAGTTTATAATATATTTTTACTCATTACAATCATTTCAATACTAGGAATACTCTATATTCAGTATGATAATATAACCTTTAAAAACAATCCTCTTTCAAAAGATATCACCGCTAAAATTGAGCAAGAGAGCCTAAAAATAAGAAAAAAAATATTTCAAATTTATGGAGTAAATGTAAACTTTCCTATTAAGATAACCGATAAAATTCCTCCTAATGTATATGGACTAGCAACTATCACTCAAACAAATCAGATAATAATATTTTTAAACAAAAAGCGTTTTAAAGAGAGTGAAAACTATATGTATGGAGTGTTAGCTCATGAATATGCTCATGCTATGATGTTTTACTTTGGTGACTTTACAAAAGAGAATTCTGGTCACAGTAAAAAATGGCAACAGATTTGTTATGCAATTGGAGGCACAAAATGTGAACGATTTGTTGATCGTCACGATATTCTTATCGATAAAATAAGTTTTAACTAATCAACATATATCACATCACCAAACTCATCTTTGTCACTATGATTTTCTATGTACTCTAAAGCTTTTAAAGCAAGTTTATATTTAATATTTGTGCTATCTACATTTTGTAAAATCCAATAAAGATAATCCATTTCTAACTCAACCCAATGATTCCCAGCATATTTACCAAAACCTACTTTTTGCGTTTCTATAGGTGAATTATATATTGTTTCTAGCTGAATCCTTGCTTGTTCATTTCCCATGTCACAAAGACCATGAAGATATTCTGTTGAGAGTTTATCCCATTCTAAAGTTTTATAGACTCCAAAATCAATTGTATCTGACATATATTCCTCTTTGTTCACTAATTTTACTCTATGAGTATTATAGAATAAAAATACCTATTGAATCATAATAGGTTGTACATTTTCATTTACAATATTAAAAACATTTTCTTTCTTTTTCTCTATCCATCCAGAGGTTTCGTCATCATAGATAATTATATTTGCACTATCTTTACCTTCAAATGGTCGTATTGCACGCCCTATTATTTGTTGCATTCTAGCAGTATCTTCAAATGGTGGATACGCTGGGCTTGCACAAAAAACATTTCTAATCGATGGAATATCTGTTCCTTCGCCAAGTAACTTTGACGTACCTATAAGTACATAATCAGTGATGTGATTTTCTGTTAACTGATCAAACACCACATTACGCTCTTTTGCTTTTGTATCTGCATCTATATATAAAACATTGTATTTAGATGAAAGTTCCTCTTGTAAAATTTGTGCTAACTCTAAAGTATTTACAAGTATGACTGAACGGTTTTCTCCAAACTTGTTTTTTTCAATCGCTAAAGAGTTTTTCACATCATTTAAAATCATCTCTTTTCTTTTTTTAGATTTATCAATATTTTTTTTGAGCATCCCTAGTTTTACATTAAAATCAAGTGATTGTAAGTATTGTTGATTTATATCGATTTTATAATTCGTTTTTTTAAACTGTATATTGGGACGTACTAAAAAATTATCTCTATAAAGCTCCTCTATTTCCACTCGTGTAAGTTCATTGCCTACAAGATCAAAAAGTCTTTGTTCATTTTGTGTATTATTTCTATATGGTGTTGCAGTCAGTCCATGTTTATACATAGCTGGTATTTTAGATACTACATTATAGTACACATCAGCACTAGCTTTATGCATCTCATCACATATAATCATTGAGTACTTATCTTCAATTACTCTTTGTAAAGTTACATCACTATTTAAAGATTGACAAGTAGTTATCAAT
>JBATTX010000101.1:0-14931 GCA_049670825.1 Arcobacteraceae bacterium
TCTTTACACCAACTGAAGCAGCAGCTGTTGCAGCAGTTTGGGCATTTATCATCTCTGTATTTGTTTACAAAGATATCAATATCAAAGAGATGTTTACAGTTTCATTAGAATCTGCTAAAACAACTGCTATGATTATGTTTATTATTGCAAATGCGATGTTATTTGCACACTTTTTAACAATTGAGAATATTCCACAAGGGATCACAAATGCTTTAATTGAAGCAAATGTTGATAAATATATGTTCTTAATTATGGTAAATATTTTATTGATTGTTGCTGGTTCATTTATGGAACCAAGTGCGATTATTATGATTATGGTTCCATTGTTACTTCCTGTTGCTATTGCACTTGGGATTGATCCAATTCACTTTGGTATCGTTGTAACTATCAATATGGAGCTAGGGATGGTTTCACCACCTGTTGGTCTGAATCTATTTGTTACATCTGGACTTACTGGTATGAGTATCAAAGATGTTATTGTTGCAGCATTCCCATGGACTATGACTATATTTGCTGGTCTTATGCTTGTAACTTATATTCCAGAAATTGCACTATGGTTACCTAACCTTATGTATGGTGGATGAGAATAGTAAACTATTTAAACCAAAGGGGCTAATTTTAATTAGTCCCTTTTTTTATACCTAAACTTGATTTATATCAATTTATTTCTTTTCAATTCTTTGTATAATCTTTCTTATAAACAAGAAGGATACTTATAATGACAATCAACCAATTTATGACAACAGACCACAGAGCTTGTGATGAGCAATTTGCACAACTAGAAAATATCGTAGATCTTGAAAATTTCGAAGGTGCGAAAGCTATGTTTGAAGAGTTTCATTCACATATGTGTAAACATTTTGATATGGAAGAGAAAGTTATGTTTCCACAATACCAATCTTGTGAAGGTGGGCACTGTGACCCAACACCTGTAATGATTATGGAACATGATCAAATGAGAGCTATATTTATCCAAATGAAAAATGCACTCACAGAAAATAACAAAGAAAAATTTTTAGGTCAAAGTGAAGCTCTTTTATTTACTATGCAACAGCACAATATGAAAGAAGAACAAATGATGTATAATTTCGCAGATCAAGCACTTAACTCTGAAGAGATCATATCTCAAATGAAAGCATTATAATTATTTATGTCAAAAGAACTGCTTTTAGATACAAGAGAACTTGAAGCACCAGAACCGATGGGTTTGGTGCTAAAAAACCTACACAAGCTCGATGATACATTCTATATAAAAATGGTTCATAGAATTGAACCTTTGATGTTGTATGTTCATCTAGAAGCAAATCAATTACACTATAAAACTATCAAAGAAGATGAAGAAATTATAATCTTTATCTGGACTGATGGTTTTACAGATAAAACACTCTTTGAGGATTTGTAATGTATATAGGACTCAGTCTCGATCAAGCTCCACCCTACCAAGCTCCAATAAAATTCTTTTTAACTGCGCCAATCTTTGCAATCATCTCTGGAGTATTTGCTTTTTTTGCCAACAGTTTTGAGATTCATGATCCATATATCATTGCAACTTTACATTTAATCACTATTGGTTTTATCATCATGACTATTATTGGTGCACTACAACAGATGTTGCCAGTTATTGCAGGGGCAATCATCCCAAATGCTAAAAGAGTTTCAAATATCACTTATGTATTATTAGTTTTGGGTTTACTCTTTTTTACATTTGGATTTGTTTTCTATGAAAAACTATTGTTTCTCTTAGCTTCACTATTTTTAGCCAGTGGATTACTTTACTTTACAATAATCGCCCTTATTCAACTTGTAAAAGTAGAAAATAAATCTTATATCGTACAAGGTATAATCATATCTTTGGCTTTTTTTCTTATTGCTTTTTTATTAGGTATTTTTCTTCTTATTGAAAATGCAACAGCAAATATAACAGAACTTCACTATAATATTGCCCTACTACATTACAACTATATTTTTTTTGGTTTTGTATTTCTTTTGATTGTTTCTATTACTATACAGGTTGTTCCTATGTTTTGGGTGACCAATAACTTTTCTAAAAATGAGCAGATGTGTATTATCTTTAGTACAACTCTTCTACTTGTAGTATACCCTTTAAATGTTTTTTTACATTTAGAACTTGATATTGCATATAAACTCATTTTTGGTGCTATTATTTTCTATTTTATTTTTTTAACGATTCAAAAACTACAACAAAGAAAAAGAAAACTCAAAGATATCACCGTTTATTTTTATACTACTTCGATGATATTTTTAGCCATAGGTATGGTATATTGGGTCATGATGAGTTTCTTTACTTTACCAGCTAATCTTTTTGCACTGATTGTTGGATTAGGTTTTATAATCTCTTTGATGAATGGAATGCTATATAAAATTGTTCCATTTCTTACGTGGTTTCATCTCAATGCCCAAGGGATGTTTGAGATTCCAACAATAAGAGAGATGATACCAATTAAAAATATGCAAACCCAATATATACTATATGTTACTAGTGTAATGGCACTTTGTGTTGGATTGAGTTTAAATAGTAATATCATCACAAAATTTGCTATACTAGTATTTATAGTATCAAATATATTATTGTTTATCAATCTTTACAAAGTAACAACAATATATAAAATACACAATACCAAATAAAAGGATCCCTTATGAACTGTTTACCAGAAGATGCGATAAAAATACAAGTAAAAAATGCAACTGTACCGTTTTATAAATATACACATGAAGATGAAACATTTATTGTGTTTGATAGTAGTAAATGTGTGCATCCAGAGCCAATGGTTAATGCAATGGCAGGATTAGAACTGTTAGAAAATGATGAAAAACTTGTGATGTTTAATAATAAACCACCACTTGGCCTTTTTGAAAAAATCAAAAATGATTTTAACTATAAAGTATCTGAAAATGTAGATGGCACTGCTAAAATTATTTTTACAAAAAAACATTCAAATAATACTACTACAGATTTCACAGATACGAAATGTGGTGGTGGAAGTTGTGCAAACTAAGAAAAGATAATTTTTGTGACCAGTAAAAAATTTCAAACTGAGCTTAGAACGCTTCAAAAATTCATCACTCTCTATTGCAAAGAGAAACACTCTTTGCAAAGAACCTACACTCAAAATATTATTTATAAACAAGATACTTTTGATTTTGAAGTATGCTTATGTAGTGAGTGCCGAACGATTTTTGAGTACTCTCTTTCAAAACTTCAACAATGTCCACAGGAGATAAAACCTAGATGTAGAAGTTGTCCAACTCCTTGCTATGAAAAAGCTCAATGGAAATATTTAGCAAAAATTATGAGATTTAGTGGATTACATCTTGGCGTATTAAAAATGAAATCATTTTTTAGATTTCACAATTAACTATTTTCCTTTTTTCAAGCCCTCATCATGAGATTTTGAGTGACCTTGGTCATTTAGTACTAATGTTTTTCTATCATCAGAAACTTTAAATGCTCCCCCAAATCCTAGTACAAAATTTCCTTCACTAGGAGTCAATTTATAAAATCTTGAATCTTTCATCATAGAAAAAAATGATACTTTATCTGCAAATCTCTCTTTAAAAAGATTATGAATTTTCTCTTCTCTTGCATCATTTTCTTCAAATTTTTCAGCTTGTGCTTTAAAGTATAATCTTCTTCTAGCATAGATATGATCTGTTACACTTTCATCTTCTAAAAACATAATATGTGCTTTGCCTGTTGCATTCATATTGTGTGAGTGTTTTACTGCTGTACTTATAAATACATAAAAATTACCCTCTTCATCTTCTACAAATGGAGAGTAAGAAACAAATGGTTCTGCATCTGCATCAACTGTTGAGAGTAAAACTGATTGTATGTTTTTTAAAAAAGTTCCAAGTTCTTTTTGTGCATCTTCTATTGTGATTCTTTTCATTATTTGCCTTTAATAATTTTTGAAGAGTCTACAATAGTTGAACTTAAGTTGTATAGGTGAGAAACAATTAACTCATTTTGTTCTATTACTTCACAGTTTATTAAAAATGTTTTTCAAGAAAAACATTAGATGTTTCATCACAATAATCAGTAAAGCATCTTTCAAACATCTTTTTTGCAGTTTCTAAATTTTGCTTTTTATAGTTTCCCAAAGCTTGTTCATACAGATTTTTGATTTGTTGATTTTTCTGTGTTTTCTTCATTACTTGAAAGATTTTTATACCTTCTTTTTTACCTCGTACTTTTACAGTATCAATTTCTCTTATCATATAACTTTCATCTAAACCTTTTTTTGTAAATTCGGTTATTAATATCTGAACTTTGTACACTTTACTTAAGCCTTCTATTCGTGATGCTACATTTACACTATCACCAACCACAGAATAATCAAATCGATTAACAGATCCAATATTACCAACAATTACATTTCCGGTATTGATCCCTACTCCAAAATTCAAAGATGGTAAGTTGAAACTTTTTAAAGTAGTATTAATATTATCTAACTCATCAACCATTTGAAGTGCAGTATCTACAGCACATTTTGGGTGATTTGGCACATCAATTGGTGCATTATAAAATGCCATAATAGCATCACCTATATACTTATCAAGTGTTCCACTATTTGTTAAAACTATTCTTGTCATAGGGGTAAAATATAGTTCAAGGATTTTAATAAGATTTTCAGATGAAACCGTTTCACTTAAATTTGTAAATCCCCGTATATCTGTAAAAATAATTGTAACTTCTTTTGACTCTCCACCAAGCTTTAGCTTATTTGGATTTGAAATAAGCTCATCTAATAAATTTCCAGAAAGATAATTTTCAAAGGCACTTTTTAAAAATTTTGCTTCTAACTCTTTTGTTTTGAAAATAAATACACCATTAAATAAAAGTAATGTTAAATATCCCAAAATGATATAAAACATATCAATCCAAATATTGTATTTTACATACATAAAAATAGAAAATACAATTATAAAAAATAATATACCTACATAAAATGTAATTCTGTAGTTTAAAGAGTGTATTAAACTACTTAAGACAATAGGGATACTACTAAAAAATACAATAAGTGCAAACTCTAAAAAATAATTATCACTAATTAAAATATCTTGTAGAAAATTTGAGATAAATGTATAGTGCAATAGTGGACCAGGAATTTGACCTAAAGGGGTAGCTCGAATATCACTTATTCCAGCTTCACTAATTCCTAAGATAACTATTTTATTTTTTATTTTATTGATATCAAAATCATTTTTAACCAAGTCTGCAAAAGAGATTATTTTGTAGTCAGATAATTGATAATAGTTAAGACGTACAAAACCTTTTTTATCAATACCTATAAGTTTATCATCAAATTCTATATGATAATTTTGATTGTTTTGTTCAATCGAAATATCTTTATTCATCACATATCTTAATAACTGAATACCTAAAGAGGGATACACATAATGGTTATATAAAAACCCAATAGGATATCTTCTAAAAAGTGAATCTTCATCAGCTATAGTTGAAAATACACCATTAAAAACACATCTACTAGAGATCTCCATGATATTTACTTCTGCACTTTTAAATTGCATAAAAGGCAACTTTTCAACAAAAATTCTATGAAGTGATGACTCTTGTAAAACCTCTTCATTCTCTTGTGTAAAAATTTTTGTAGAATCGTTTCGTAAAAAAATACCACAAATAGTATTATCTAAATTCTCAATACTACTAGCAAGTGCACTATCTTTTTGCTTTAAAGTTGGTTCTGAAAAGACCATATCAAATGCTACAGATTTTGCAAGTTGCAGTTTTTCTAAGTTTTTAGCTAAAAACTCTCTATCCCATGGCCATCTTCCAAATTGGGTAACACTTTTTTCATCTACTGCAACAAACACAACATCGCTACTTGGTTTATTTTCATTGAAAAGATATTTTATATCATTGACTTGTAAAGAAAATTTATAAAAAGGCTCAACTTTAAAATGCCATACTAAAAGTATAATACCTATCAAACAAGTCGATAAAAGAACCCTGATACTATTTTTGGAAAGTTTCAAATCGTTTAAACTCTTTTTTAATATGCTGTTCAGTTTTATTTTCATTGACTACATTTTTATTAAAAGAGATTGTATAATGAGGTTTGAGTTCAAACTCTTTTTTATATTCAATAAACTCTTCATTTATCTTAATTTTATACTTTTCAAAGTCATATTCATGAGCTAATTTATATTGTTCATATTCAGAAAGTGTTTTTTTCTTTTTTTTGTGTATTTCAAACTCCCCAGATAAAGAACTTACACCAATTAAACCAGTTTTTAGTGACACATCTTTTTTATCTATAGTATCATTGATTAAAAACTTTGTACCCTTTACACCTATTGTTGCAAAGTTAGTTGCTACTTCTACTCTATTTTTTCCTTGTGTTTCTATATTGTAAAAAACTTGTCCCTCTTCTTGTTTAAGTTTTTTCATATCTACAATTCGCAATTTTGTTTTTTGATCAAGAGTGATAAATGATTTATCATCTAATTTTATTGTAGTCATTGAATTTGAGTATGTTATGAGTAAATCATCTTCAAAAAGTTTTTGATTGAGTGTAGCTTTCGTTGCTCTTAATTCATTAGCCTTTAGAACTTTTACTTTACCAACTATTTTTTCAATAGTTGCTATTTGCGAAGCGTGAATTATGTTTAAAAATATGAAAATCAAAAATAGTATTCTCAAAATAGTTCCTTTAAAATTATCTATTGGATTCTACCTTTTTTTAAATTAAATCTTAAATATAATTTGTATATTTAATTTATTATTAGATATTATATAACATAAAAAATTACTAGGAATACTCATGTCTATGATAAAAGAGATACTAAAAAAACTTCTTATTGCTGGACTAACTGGTGCTATTATTTTAGCTTTTGTATATGTCAAAGATAACTATTTGTCTCAAGGAGATCAAGATTCAGAGATACTTAATGAAGTTACTTTTACAAAAGGTGTAGCTCCAAAAGAGAATGCTTTACCTAATACTCAACACTCTAATGATCTTGTAATAGAGGTTCAAAATGTAGAAGAAACACCTATTTTAAAAGAGAATGAACACACTAATATTGTTGCAAATAAGCAAGATGTTAAAGAAATAATTCCAGTAAAGAAAGTAAAAAAAGAACTCTCATTTGATGAATACAAAAAATCTATGAGTTTTAATGGCAATGCAGATGCTGCCTTTGATGAACTAGAAAGAGAAACTAACCAATAAAACTATGAAAATCATTTTAAAAAACTTTCTTTTAAGTGGTCTAGTTTCGATTTCAAGTTTTGCACTAGAGATAAATGAACAAATAGCTTCAAAACTTGCTAAAGACTCTTATCTATCAAAAAACGATTTCGCTAAAAATTATAAAACAAAACATAATAGTATCATAACCGCTCAAAAAAATGGTGTACGGTATTATCTTCTTGAGGATAATCAAAATACTGTTATTGTTATACGAGGAACGGATAATATTAGAAATGCGATTACTGATGTTATGGCGGTTGATTCATCATTTTTGGGTGACGAAACACTCATAGTACATCAAGGTTTCTATGATGTAGCAAAAAAGCTTTTTAAATCTATCAATCTTAATCCAAAAAAACCAGTTATTATAATAGGACATAGCCTTGGTGGTGCAGTTTCTTTACTCTATGGAGCTATGTTAGCAGAAAAAAACATCGATGTAGCATTGTACACATTTGGTATGCCCCCAATTGCAAATAAACAATTTTTGCAGCATTATGATAAATTAAAACATGAGCGTTACTTTCATATTTTTGATCCCGTATCATCATTAAGTAAACCTACTATTCAGTTGTTTGAAACTCAAATGAAATTTAAATCATTTGAATCTCTTAAAGGTACTATTTCTAATATGATTAGTACTATTCAAAATATTCCTGATAAATATAGACATCATGGGGTAAGTCATCCAATTACAGATAAACTTCATATTTCAGAAGAACAACTTAACCAGTCATTATTTTTCAAAACCTGTACTCTTTATTTTGATTATCACAAAATAGATAACTACATCTATGCATTATCGAAACATTTAGTTGATAAAAGAGAAACTAAAAAGAAAAAACAACAAAGAAAAATAAAAATTATCCCTTCAGTAGTCAAAGGAACAACTCCTCTTGAAGTTGAATTTTATATTGACACACAAGATATTGAAATTGATTCATATTATTTTAATTTCGCAGGTAAAGAGCAAATAACAAAAACACTTAACAACAATAAAATCAGTTATACGTTTCGAAAAAAAGGGCAACATAAAGTTGTAATTGCATTAAAAGACAAAAATAGTAATGTAGTCTCAACAACTATAACAATCACAACAAGAGAACCAACTTTTCAAGAATATCAGGATGCCATCTTAAAAGGATTTGATTCTTTTAAACAACAAAACTAGTCTTTAGTTTTGTTACTAATTATCCAATAGCCTCACAATTTATAATTTTAATCTCATTTAGCTTATCAAATAATGATAATGTATAACTCTCAACATCACTTGCTATTTTTCGTAACTGTGTATTTGAAACTCTATTTGCATTTTGATTTATATAATCTTGCACACTATTATGAACATTATGATGTATCGACTTTAAGTCGTTCCATTCTTGACTGTTGGTATATGCAAGTTGTTTAGATTCACTCTCTTGTATCCATTGACCCATTGCACATGAAGTTTCATGAGCTACATCCCATCTCTCGTATGTACCTACTTTTTCATAGTTATTCATTTTAAATTTTATATGACTATTTTTAAGTTCCGCTGTTTTATATACAAGGTCAATATCACACACCTGCTTTCTAAAACTATCTTTAAACTTCGCATTTGAAGAAGCATTGATAAGCTCTTGAGAAAGATGGGAGATTGATGATGATAAATTAGAGATATATTGAGCATTTTTTGCATTTATTTGTGTATTTTTATCCAAATCTCCAATAGCACTATTTATCTGTTCAATACTTAATTGTTGTTTTCTACTTGCATCTGATACATCATTTATGATCTCTATTGTATTTGTAACATGATGATTAAGATTTTCATACCCTTTGCTCATCTCATTTGCAATATTTTTACCTTGAACTGTTGTTTGTGTTGCTTTTTCCACAAGTTTTTTGATCTCTTGTGCTGCTTCTTTGGACCGAGCTGCTAAGTTTCTAACTTCTTGGGCAACAACAGCAAACCCTTTTCCTGCTTCCCCTGCAGTTGCAGCTTCAACTGCTGCATTGAGACTTAATATATTTGTTTGAAATGCAATCGTATCGATAATCGATGTAGCTTCATTAATAGCTGTAACTTGTGTATTGATATCATCCATTGATTCAGCTGTTTTATTTGAAAGTATTTTTCCAGCACTAGCAGATTCTGATAACTCTTGGGCATATTTTGACATTGTATTTACATTATCTGTGTTGTTTTTGATATTCTGAGTTATCTCCTCAAGTGATGCTGATGTTTCTTCTAATGATGCTGCTTGAGAGTTTGATGCATTTGATAGCTCGATTGAACTTCTACTTAAGGTAGAGGTATCATCATTTAACTTATCTCCCGTATTCAAAATCATTGCTAAAAATTCTGATACATTATTTCCTATTAGTTTTGTACTAGCTACTAAAGTACCAAAATCACCATAAAGTCCAGTTTCTGTTTTTTTAGGAACTGTATATTCAAAATTGTATTGACCGTATGCTTCAAGTGCTCGATTTAAAATATCAAATTTATTTTTTGTTTCATCAAGCATTTTATTGATATTTATAATTAAATCTTTTACATCAGGAGAAACATTGTTGTGATGTGGAATTTTATATCCATAAAAACCATTTGCAACTTTTTGTAAAATATCATTTGCCTCTTCTAAGACCTCTTTGTTGTGATTGATAAGCTTTACACTTTTTACAATATTTTTATTTATTTCATCTGCAATATCAGCAAACTCATCTTTTGATTTTATGATAAGTTCATCTGCACTATTTGCCTTATAATTAATAACATCAAAAAAGCTTCTTAATCCATTTTGAACTGTTTTTATATTTTTTACAATCTCTTTAGAAAAAATTGTCGAAATAATAAATTGTATAATAACTATAACTGATGCCATTAGTAAAATGATATAAAACAATGTTTCGCTTTTTGCAACAACCTCTTTTTTAATAATATCGTTTAAATTTAACAATAAGGCATGTGTCTTATCAAAATTAATTTTTAGCTCATTATGAAGTTTGTCAATTGTAGCTTGATCTTCAACCACTAAAGTAAGCATATTTTTGTATTCGATGAGCGCTTCATTAATTTGCTTTTGCATCGGTTTGTTCGTTGTAAAATTTTCAGAACCTCTTACAGATCGTCTCATCTTAAAATGAATTCTACCAAATTTCACTAAATCTATTTGTTGTGTAAGTAAAAAGTTTTTTTCATATAACTCTAAAGTCATCATATATTGTAAAAGTTTATAATCATATACTTTTAAAAATATCGCATTGATATTTTCTTTTGCTTCATTCATTTTTGCAAGATTATTATTGATCTCTAATTGTTTTTGCAAAACCATTGAATATGATTTTTTTGAGATAGTAAGTTGGTTGTCAAATTTATTTAAAATATCCAAATCCAATCCCACCTCCATAGCTTTATTATAAAGCTCTTTGTAAATTGAATGTGTGATTTTATACTCTTGTTCAAATCTATCATCTACTGTTTTTTGTTTTGATATATTTGCTAACTTTATCGTTGAAATTTGCAATTGCGTTAAACTTTCTAAAACACCATTATAAACTTTTTGAGTATTTGAATAATATGTCATTAAGGTTAGTAAAACAGCAAATCCGGCTATAGTTAAAAAAGATATAATATTTAGTTTTGATTTAACAGTTGTAAAGTAGTTCAAAGGAAACCCTTATAATAATTTTATTGAATATTATAAAATTTGGGTTACTTTTTGATTACAATATAAAAAAATAATTTTTTATATTGTTTAGTATTCAAGCCTTTTTGCAAATAATAAAAAAACAACTCCAACAAAAACTATCAAAGCTGTCAAATAAAGTGTTGTATCATAATTTCCAAATATATGAATCAACTTTACACTATAAAGTGGAGCAAATACTTGACCTATACCGTAAGAAGCGGTAAATGCACCCATAAGTACAACAGGATTTTTAGGAGCTATTTGACCACCAAGTGTCATAAAAAGTGCAACTAAAGCTATAAAAGTACTTCCATATAACGCACCACTAAAAAGATTGAGATAGATATTATTTGTAAATGCTGGTATCAAAATACCAACAATATGTAAAAGCATAGCAAAAATAATAATATTTATACTTCCATGATTGTGAGCAAGTCGCATCCAAATAATAGCAGATGGAATACCAGCAACTCCTACTACTAACCACCCTAAACTTCCATAGCCATCAAGTCCATCAAGAGAATTAATAATATCTGGTAAAAATGTTCCTTGTACCACAAAACCAACACCTGCAGTAAAATATGCTAAGGTAAGCAGTACTACATAAGGGCTGAAAATATCTAAACTTAGTTTATGTTTTGGTGCATCTTTTTTCATCTCTTTATCAAAAGACAAAATATATATTGCATAAAATGAAACAATAAAAGCATACAAAGCCAACACCATCCATGCATCACTCCACACACCTTTTGTAAGAACATATTGGCTCACAAGTTCACATAAAACTATGGCTGTTCCTATTCCTGCAAAGTGTATCCCCATCGCTTTTGTTTTATTTTCATAATTTATCTTCACCATCACTAATGCCCCACCAATAATAAGCACCATACCACTTCCAAAACCAGCGATTATACGAGAGAGGAACCACATTGTTTCATTCGTTGTTGTGGCTAATATAAGTGTTGTTAAAATCGATAAAACTATTCCTAAACGAAAATATTTTACTTTGGTATTGATATCCTTAATAAACATAGTAAAAAGTGCCCCAGTTAAATATCCAGCAAAATTAACAGAAGCATATAGCCCTGCATATTGTAAAGTTAAAAAACCATCAAGCATCGAAGGAAGTAGTGACGTAAAAGCAAACCGTGCAACCCCTACTCCTATAGTTATAGAAAGTATTCCGGCAAGTAATATATTGAAGTTTTTATTTTTATCTAGTAGATTTATTTTCATTAGTTCTCATAAGTAAGACTTTTAGTCTATGTTTATTTTTAGGGATTATATTACAATGATTTTTCAAAGTCAATTGTAATAATAAGTAGGTATATAAAACAGAAGAAGTATTAAAACTTCTTGCTGTTTGTTTCAGATACAATTTGCTCTGAAATAGTTTGTGTTTCTTTTGCAATTACTGTTGTGTCATTTGCTACAATAAGATTTTGTTTTGTTTGTCTATCAAGTTCAGAAACAGCATGATTAATTTGGTTGATACCTATCTCTTGCTCTTTTGAATCCTCTTGAATTTTTGTGATTAAAGCAAGAGTTTTTGAAATATTTTCACTTAAATTATTATAACCAGATATCATATCATCTGAAATATCTTTACCACTTTTTGTTTTAGCTGTAGCACTCTCAACAAGATTTTTAATCTCATTGGCTGCTTGACTACTTCTTGTAGCTAAGTTTCTAACTTCTTGTGCAACAACAGCAAACCCTTTTCCTGCTTCTCCTGCAGTTGCAGCTTCAACGGCAGCATTAAGTGATAAAATATTTGTTTGAAATGCAATTTGATCAATAACACTAATAGCGTCATTGATAGATGTTACTTGTGTATTTATCTCATCCATCGCTTTTGTTGTTTCATTTGCCATCTCTTTACCAGTATTTGTAGAGTCTGTTAGCTCTTCAGCATAGTGTGATATTTGAGCTACATTTGCTGTATTGCTTGTGATACTTGCAGTAATCTGACTCAGGGCTTCAACTGTTTTATCTAAACTTGCTGATGCTTTATTTGATGACACATTTAAAGTATCTACTTTATCTAACAACGAGTTTGAACTTGATTGTAGAGTTTTTCCTGTAGCTTGATTCTCTTTAAGCATAATAGAAATAGTACCCCCTAAAGTATCAATCCCACTCATAAGCTCTTTTATTTCTCCAATACAAGAGATTTTAGTTCTTGCTCTATAGTCATTATTTTGATAACTTGTCAATACAGATAAACAATGGTTTATAGTATTTTGAAGATTTGTTGTCATATTGTTAATCACATCTACAAGCTCTGCAATTGCAGGGTTTGTACTGTGTGTAGAGATTTTTTCTTGTAACGAACCTGCTATTATCTCATTTACAACTACGGTAACATCATGAATCACTTTTTGGTCATTTTCAAAAGATTTTTGTAAGGAATCTATCCCTTTATTGATTTCATCTGACATAGTTTTAAATTCATCTTGAGTGTTTATCTCTATCTTATGTACAGTTGTTGTAGTACCTTTTAAATATTCAAAGAAATCTACAATACCCATTTGAAGGTCTTTAATTGGAGCAATTAGTTTTGCAACTACAAAGTTAATAACAATTATAGTCAAGACTAAAAATAAAAATGATATCATTACATAAACAATTAATCCATTATAAATTTCTTCAAATGATTTATTTTTATCTAAATCAATACAAAGCTTCCATCCAGTTACAGATACTTGTGAAGTAAAAAGCAATGAATCTTTACCATTATGTACTGCTTCAAAAAATTGTACTTGATTATCTTGGAAAACTGTATCCACTTTACCTATCAAATCTTTGTTACTATGAATAAGGATTTCTGCTTTATTATCAACTAAATAAGCAAAACCTTTATCATGAAGATCAATATTTAATACCGTTTTAACAATTGTGTCTAAAAAAACATCAGAACTTACTACACCAATAATTTCTCCGTCATTGATAATTGGAGCATAAATAGATATTGCTAATTTTTTTGTTGCATTGTCTATGTATGGTTTTGTAATACCTGATTGTTTACTCTGTATTGCAAGTGTATACCATGATCTTGTTCGAGGATCATATGAGTCTTTTGATGCGTGAGAGTCTTTTCCACTCCATCTTACCATAAGACCATTCTTAAATCCAGCATAAACAGAACCAAATACTCCTGAGTCTTTTGCAAAATTTAAAAGAGATCGAATATTTTCTCTTTTTGATTCATTATTAAATGGAGCAATATTTTTTGCAGCAGTTTCTATGATATGCATTTTTGATAATAGATATTCATCGATAAACCTAGCTGAATCATCTGCTGTAGTTAACTCAAGTGTTTTTAAATTTTGATACTCATTTTTATACTGTGTTGTTAATGTGTAATAACCGATTATTACATAAGAAAGAGCAACAAGAGTAGAAATAGTAAGTAATAGTTTTGACTTTATATTCATACTTTACCTTTTTTTCTTGGATTTTATCCTAAAATCAATAAATATGTTATTAAAATAATACCATCTAATTATAATTTTAAATTATAATATATTCATTTTGTCATTAAAAAAATGACTAAGAAAGATAAATCTGAGTAATCTCACTACTAGCCCCTAATCTCATTGGTGGTCCCCAAAATCCGGTTCCTTTATTTACATATATTTGTGTGTTTTCATTATGTTGATATAAACCTGCAAGATATGGCTGTACAATCTTTACTAAGACCCTAAAAGGATATAACTGTCCCCCATGAGTATGTCCACTTAAAACTAAATCTACACCCTCTTTTACTTCATTTATGTATCTTGGTTGATGTGCTAAAAGAACCGTTGGTGAATCACTATCTTGATTATGAAGTGCTTTTTCTAAATCTGGCATATGATGTTCTCTTCTATATCCAGCGACATCATAAACTCCAGCAAGATTAAAGCCGCTATTTTCTTCACCTATATAAAGATTTTCATTTTCAAGTGTTTTGATACCAAGTGAATTTACTGTTTGTATTATCTCTTCAACTCCATGAATATACTCATGATTACCGA
>JBATTX010000102.1:0-5438 GCA_049670825.1 Arcobacteraceae bacterium
GATATACGAAAAAGACTTACAGATGATTATGACACGATAGAAAGAC
This sequence comes from Arcobacteraceae bacterium, assembly GCA_049670825.1. GTDB lineage: Bacteria > Campylobacterota > Campylobacteria > Campylobacterales > Arcobacteraceae > JAIOSF01. The sequence goes on from JBATTX010000102.1 coordinate 47, forward strand.
TATCACAGAAAAAGACAAGCACATACAACAAAGACTTGTATGTAACCTCATGTGCAATCTGTGGCGCAAAAGTAGACGATGTACACCATATCCAAGAGCAACAAAAAGCAGACGATAAAGGCTTCATAGGTCACATCAATCAAAATCATAAATTTAACCTCATACCACTATGTAAAAAACATCATAACTTAGTACATGAAGGTAAAATAAATATCAATGGTTTTGTAACCACTTCTAAGGGATTAGAGTTACATTATAGTAGTGTGGAGTAAAGAAAAGTAGATTTTTTCATTCTAATAATACTTTGAAAATATCTTCTTTGAGTTATGGTATAATTAAAAATATATTATAAAGGTAAAACATGTCAGTAAATGAAGAAGCTTTAACATTAAATCCAATAGAAAAGATACAACTAATTGACGAACTTTTATTAAGTTTAGATGTGCCATCAAAAGAGATTGATGAGATATGGTCTAAAGAGGTTGAAGATAGGATTAAAGCATATGATGATGGTTTAATAAAATCTGTTACTTCTACGGATGTATTTGCAAAATATAATTAATAGATGGAAATAAAATTTTTAGAAATAGCTCAGTTAGAGTTAGATGAGACATTTGCTTATTATGAATATCAGCAAAAAAAATTGGGCTTTAGATTTATTAATGAAGTGCAAAAATCGATAGAATTAATTAGATATTATCCTCAAGGTTGGCATCCTTTATCAAAATATACAAGAAGGTGTTTAATTAAAAATTTCCCTTATGGTCTTGTATATCAAATCAAAGAAGACTATATTTTGGTTGTAGCAGTAGTAAATCTACACAGAAAACCGAACTATTGGGTAAAGAGAATAGTAGATTAGAAATTTAACTACCTTTTCTTTTCATTTTAGTACCATTAATGATTTTATCTTCTAACTATTACTTTGTCTTTCATCAACCCACTCTTGGTCTTGTCGTGGATCAATCTCTGGCATAACATTACCCGAAGCGATTGGAACATTGACAAAGACACTCATATTGTCGTCATCTATTCGTTTTTTTGATAATGAGTAAAGTGCTAAATAAATTCCCATAATTGTAAATATAATAAATATTGCTTGATGGTTTAAATAGCTAAATCCAACTCCTATTATCAGAGGTGCACAAAAAGAACCTGTACCATATGCGAAAAGTAAAGCTCGACAAATCTCAACAATATCTTTATTTTCATCGACAACATCATTTGCTCTTGATAAACTTAAAGGATAGATACAAAATATACTCACACCTAATAAAACACCTAAAATATATACCATGGTAGTACTTGAAGGTAATATGATAAACAAAACTGAAACAACAGCAGTAGAAAGCCCAGTAAATGCGATGAGTTTTCTTCTTCCATAGATATCAGAAAGTTTTCCAATAGGCCATTGAGAAAGTAATCCACCTATTAGTGTAAATGTCATAAAAAAAGATAAAACCTCTTTTGACTCAAAAACATTGATAATATATAATGGAATCATCGTAAAAAAACCACCAATAAAAAAACCACTAATAAAACTTCCCGTAACAGCTAGTGGAACGATATTGTACAGTTTTGGAAAACTATATCGTTCAAATGGTTGAAGAACTGGCTCTTTGATTTTTGTCATAGCTATAAATACAATCGAAAACAAAACAAGAACAGAACCAATCGAAAAAATCATATTTTTAAAATCTTCATTGATATTTAAAAGTAGCTGTCCAAGTGCAGTAGCAAGATAAAAAACGGTAGTGTAGATTGCTAGTATTTGCCCTCTTTGTTCATTGGAACTTTTTTCATTTAGCCAACTTTCTAAAATAATTAACAAGCCATAGTAAGCAAACCCACAAATAAGCCGTAAAATTGCCCAAAATATTTCATTGAGAAACAATGATTGCAGTAAAAAAGTTATAACCATTAATGATGCAAAGGTGACAAAACTTCTTATATGCCCAATATTAGAAATAATCTTTTGACTAAAAATAGATGATGCCATAGCACCTAGAAAAAATGCAGCATTAATAAGCCCTATGACCATATCTGATGTTCCGTTTTCTTTTAAAAAGACACCAATAAATGTGAGAATCATTCCATATCCTATGGCTAAAAAACCAATAGAAAAGAATAATGAAGATATGGCAAAAAAGACTGATTTTGATTGTTGCATTATATTCCTTTGTTGTTTTTTTTGATGATAGTGGATATAAGGTTAAAATTTGGTAAAAGGATTTTTGGCATTAGTAATATAAAGTCAAGTAATTAACATTAGATTAATAAAATTTAAATTATAATTTATTAGATTACTCCAAATAAAACACCTAAAGTTTTATTTTGTCAGAAAGGTACTATATGTTTTCAAATTTAACATTTTCAAAAAAGCTACTCCTAAGTGTATTATCCGTTGTACTAATATCCTCTATTATTAGTGTTTATCTTATCTCTTCGAACTCTTATAGTTCTGCTGAAATATCTTCAAAAGCACACATAGATGCACTTGCTGATAAGTATGCTTATCAATCTAAAGAAGACTTGGGAAAAGCACTCACTATAGTAAGTTCACTTGCTGGAACATTTAAACAAATGCATGAAAAAGGTGATTATTCACGAGAAATAATTATAAATATAACAAAAGAGGTTTTAAGTAAAACACCTTTTGCTTTTGGTATTGGAGTTGATTTTGATTCTAATACTTTCTATAAAAATGACATCTCATTAGCAAGTAAAAATGGTCATGATAAAGATGGTCGATTTGCACCTTACTTATATAAAGCAAATTCAAATATTGAGATTGATGGATTAACTGCTGAAACGGAAGCTAGAGAATGGGTTGATGCTCCACGAAAAACAGGAAAATCTCACGTAACAGAACCATATAACTATGAAGTAAATGGAAAACCAGTATTGATGGTAACTGTATCTTCTCCTATTATTACAAAGAGTGGAAAATTTTTGGGTGCTGTAGCGTTGGATATATCTTTAGAGAGTCTTGTAAATAAAATTGCGAAGATTAAAGTATTTGGAAGTGGGTATGGATTTTTGATTTCAGATAAAGGTACTTTTGTAGGACATCCTGATAGTAAACTTCTCACAACAAATATTACACAAGATAAACATTATACAAATGCAAAAGAAATTATACAAGCTATTAGTGAAAACAAAGCTATCAGTTATGAAACAAAATCAGCATTGACTGGCGAGTATTCATATTATCATATCCAATCTTTTGAGCTAGGAGAAAGTAATGTTAAATGGGGACTTGGTCTTTCCATGCCAAAAGAAGAATACTTAGAAGAGGCATACGATTTACAGCTTTATTCTATTGTGATGGGTATTATAAGTTTTATAGTTATTGCAATTGTAATTTTAGTAGGAACTAGTAAATTAAGTACAAATTTAACTCTCATTACAAATGGACTTGACTCATTTTTTAAATACTTAAATAAAGAAAATACAACCCATGAGCAAATTGATATTCCATCAAATGATGAGTTTGGAAAAATGTCTCAAATGATTAATCAAAATATTCATAAAACTCAAAAACTTATAGAGCAAGACAATGAACTTATCAATAATGTTAAAAGTATAGTTGAAGAGGTTAAAAGTGGTAATTTAACTCATAGAATTTCAAATACAACTTCAAATCAAAGTTTAGAAGAATTGAAAATAATTGTAAATGAGATGCTTGAAGTTATTGCAAATAATATCTCTACAGACTTAAATAAAATAGAAGAAGCATTAGAAAAATTTCAGAAATTAGATTTTACGTATAGAATTGAAGGAGCTACAGGAGCTACAGTAGATGGTGTAAATGCTTTAGCTGGAATTATTAATGAAATGTTAGTAGGTAATAAAAAAAATGGACTTACTTTACAAGAGAGTGCAAATACACTATTGGCAAATGTACATACTTTAAGTCAATCATCAAATGATGCTGCAGCAAGTATTGAAGAAACAGCAGCTGCTATTGAAGAGATTACATCAAATATATCACACAATACTAAAAACGTATTGCAAATGTCAGAAAATGCAAATGTACTGAAATCTTCAGTAGTAGAAGGTGAATCTCTGGCTTCTGAAACAACAAGTTCTATGGATCAAATATATGCACAAGTAACTGCGATTAATGAAGCTATTTCAGTAATTGATCAAATTGCATTTCAAACCAATATCTTATCTTTAAATGCTGCAGTTGAAGCTGCTACTGCTGGTGAAGCAGGAAAAGGATTCGCCGTAGTTGCTCAAGAGGTTAGAAACTTAGCATCACGTTCTGCTGAAGCTGCTAGAGAGATTAAAACCTTAGTAGAAACTGCAACATTAAAAGCGAACCAAGGGAAACAAATATCAGATAAAATGATTACAGGATATAGACACCTTAATGATAATATTACAACAACTTTAGAGTTATTGGATGATATTTCTCATGCAAGTAAAGAGCAACAAATAGGTATCAACCAAATTAATGACACTGTAAATAGATTAGACAGTCAAACACAACAAAATGCCTCAGTTGCTAGCGATACAAAAAACATAGCAAATAAAACACAAGTGTTAGCTGATAATATTGTACATGATGCAAATCAAAAAGAGTTTATTGGGAAAGATACAATTACTCATAACTCATAATATAGTGGAAAGTTATGAATGATGTTAAAAGAGACAAAGTAAAATTTGTCTCTTTTTTTATAGATTAGTCTTTAGAAAGTTTTACTAACTGCTCAATCATTTTTTTAGCACTATCATCACTTAATGGTTTTTCATAAGTTGTTAAAAGTTCTCTTGCTAAGATATTTGCACCAAGGTGTTGATACATAATTCTCATAGCTTGAAGACCTTTTGCTCCACCTCCACCACTGTGTGTAGCAAGTCCTACGATTTTTTCATTGAATGCATCTCTCCAGCTGTCTGTTGATCTTGAAGTCCAAGCCATAGCGTTGTTTAAAACTGGTGGCATAACACCATTGTATTCAGGTGCAACGATAATAAATGCTTTAAGAGATAGAATCTGTTCAGCTAATTTTTTTGCAGTTTCAGGGATACCATTTCTTTGCTCTTCAACTGTACTATAAAGTGGTAAGTCTAGATCAACAAGGTTTATAACCTCTGCTTCTACATTTTCCTCTTTTGCTAACTCTTTAAGTTTTTCACCAAGTTTTCTGTTGTTTGTTGCACTTGCAACGAGTATTCCTATTTTTGACATTGTTATCCTTTTTATATAATTTTAGTTTTGTTTCAAGAGTGGTAATTCTTGTAATAGCTCTTGACAATATTCATATTGTTCTAATGATTTTAACCACTCTTGATTGAGTGCATCTAAACCATATTTTGCCCCTAAAACCATTCCAATAGCAATTGCTCTTGAAGCGTTATCTCCACCTATCATAGCATTTGC
>JBATTX010000103.1:0-13137 GCA_049670825.1 Arcobacteraceae bacterium
ATTAAATAATTACAGACAATTTAGTGAATATTATCTACACTATGTTGGAATATCGAAAAAAGAAGACAGTTTAACTAGGTTAGTTATTAAACCTCACGATAAAAGATTAAGAATTTTGTCAAATGAAAATTCAATTGCATACGAATCTAGACTAACGGATGAATTAATTTTATTATTTTTCAAAATTGAACCATTGCAAATACAAGTTTATGATGAACATAATCCAGATGATTTTCTTCATGGAATGCAAATTGATAATAAAAAAATAGTTGCTGATGCTGAAAAAGCTTTTATTCATATTTTGGATTCCAAATATAATGCAGAAAAGTACAAAAACTATCCAAAAGGTGCTGATGGGCTTTATAATGAAGGTTTGACAAGATATGGATACATTATCGGTGAATCAATGACACTACTGACAAACAAAGAAAAGATCAGAGGAGATAGAGTATCGGAGTATCAGTTTGCTGAATCAGCGAATATGATTTTAATTGAAGGTGATGATGTTACATTTATCAAATAATAAGGCATCTAACAAAACGCAGGAGCCAATATTTGACCCAAGAGCAGGTCAAATATTGCTCAACTCAACCGTTAAATTACTATACCTCTTACTTTTTGAACTGTTTTACTACTGAAAAGATTGTTTAAATAGATTAAAAATTTCTTTTAAAATTTTTTATATCGGCATCTATTAAAAAAAGTTTTTTGATCTGATTTTCTTGTAAAATTGGATTCATTAACGCACCTTTTACATTGATATGTGGAATACCAACTAAGTGTGCTATTTCATGGGCTAGTACCGCTTTGAGTTGTTCTTTTGATTCAAAACCATAGATTTCAATCTTATTCATTATACTTTTAGTACTTTTTTCTCTAACTTTTTTTCCATCTTTACTATATGTTTTTAAACTCACCTCTTTAAATCCAAAAGTTTTTCCTTTTACTTTCTTCATGCTTCTGCTTAGTCTTATTATCTCATTGTTTAAAAAATTATGCTCTCTTATTAGATTGTTATAGGAAAATATTTTACGATTGTAACTACTTAGAACTTGTTCAAAAGCACTTTGCTCTTTTTTTACAAGCTTTTGCTCTGCTTTTAAAAGTTTTTGTTGTTTTGAGACATACGCTTTTACTTTATCATATTCATCTTGTGTGATATTTTGTTTTTTATTTGCTTTTGAGATATATTTATTCAATGATTTTGTTTTTTGATTAAGTTGTGTTACAACTTTTCTTAGCTCTTGTCGTAACTCTTCTAGCTCTTTTTGTTTTGAAGGAAAATACTCTTTTAAATATTCAATCTTTTGTTTTTTTCTCTCTAAAAGTTCTAGTTTTCGTTTGATTCTTTTTTCAACTTGTGCAGGGGCTACATAGACTATATCAATAGGTTTGCCACTATTTGAATAATCAAATATATTCATACCAAGTTGTGACTCAAACTGCTGCTCAATCTCATCTATAATAATACGCAGTTCTTTTTTAGACAAACTGTTTGCATAGGTATTATCAATAGTACCTATGCGCACTGTTTGAAAAGAAGCATAGCAAAAACTAATCAGAGTAAAAAGTAAAAAGATTATTTTATAAAACATATTTAATTTTAATCAAAATGTGTTGTTATTTAGCTTATTTATTTATTGTTTGATATAATCATCACAATTCAATCTATAAAAGAGTCGTATGTCATTATTTTTTATATTATTACTAAAAATTTTTCCACTGTATGTAAATATTTTCTTAGGATATATCGCTACAAAATATCTCAATATTACAAGAGAAGCTGTAGCTAATTTACTTATTTATATTTTAGGACCGATTGTTGTTTTTTCTGCAACAATAAGTGTTAAAATTGATTTGGCTGTTGTTTTTCTACCAGTGTTTTTTTATGTTTTTTGCTCTATTTTAGCTTTTACATTACTCTTTTTTTATAAAAATACTTGGGATGATCCAACTGGAAATATCTTAGCTTTTAGTGGAGGTACTGGAAATACAGGATATTTTGGTATACCACTTGCAGTGATCTTCTTTCCACCATATTTAGCAGATATTTATATATTTACTGTTTTAGCATCATTACTTTATGAAAGCACTACGGGCTTTTATGTAACAGCAAAAGGAAATTTTACGGTAAAACAATCGTTACAAAAAATCATGAGACTGCCACTTATCTATGCTTTTGTTGTAGGGGTTATTTTCAATCTTATGGGCGTTGGTATACCTGAGACACTTAGCGCTTATACTGCTCAATTTAAAGGTGCTTATGGGATATTAGGAATGATGCTAATAGGAATGGGGCTTGTTGGATTAAATTTAAAAAAAGGGAGTGATTTAGATTTTAAATTTATCTCTGTGTTATTTGTTTTAAAATTTATTTTTTGGCCACTTACTATTTTAGGACTTATCTATTTAGATAAAACTTTTTTTATGTTTTTAAACGAAGATTTGTATAAAGTGATGTTTTTATTCGCTATTGTACCACTAGCAGGAAATACTGTAACTTTAGCGGTACTATTAAATGCGAAACCTGAAAAAGCAAGTTTCACTGTTTTATTAAGTACCCTTATATCAATTATTTATATACCAATCGTTTTAGTTTTTTACGGTGGGTTTTAAACACCGTTATAGTGAACGGTATATAATCAAACCAATTTTATTTTTTGTATACTCAAGAAGATCAGAATCAATAATTTTCTTTTTGAGTGAACTAGCATGTCGAATAAACACTTTTCCAAACTTTTTAATAATAATGCCAGTATGAGTTACATCTAAAGCTTTTTTGGTAGTATATATACCTACATAATCACCTGTTTTTAATAAACTAAGATCAATATTATGAGGATTAATATAGGCTATCTCTCTTTTTGTTGTCGGTATCTCTTTGAGATATTTTTCATCTTTATTAAGATACTTTACTGTTTTTGTGCATTCACCTACTATGCAAGTGATATCTTTAATTGGATTTGATTTGCTCCAATCACTAAAAAAATGATTTCTTGTATAGTATGATACATCACCATTTTTATATCGGGTATTTATCAAAATTTGCTTGAATTCTTCTTTATCTTGTGCATTCTTCAAGGCCTCTATTGTATCAATAAAAGTGAAACAATCAAGAGCATCAAAATTTATAACTAAATTTTCTTTTGAGGTATTTATCTCATCATTTTTTAAAGTATTAGAAACATATTTAATACCTAAAAACTTTTCACTTAATTTAGATATGTCTTTTTGTTCAAAGATAGAATCATCATCTTCAAACTTTCCAAAGTTAATGTACTCAGAAGCACAAATATTCATATATACAAGTATTAGTGTTAAAAATATTTTTTTCATAAAGAATTATAACAAAAAAGTTCATTGATGCAAACCTTAATGACAAAATTAATTTGGCACTCTAAGTTTTAAAGTGCTAAATAATTGATAAAATACCTGAAAATTACAATAAGGAAAATAGATTGGAACAGATTAAAACAATATTTTTATTAACTTTACTTTCCATAGTTTTTGTAACTATTGGCTTTATGTTTGCAGGAAATGGTGGAGCTATGATTGCTTTACTTGTAGTTGGGGCAATGAACTTTTACGCATACTACTACTCAGATAAACAAGTTTTATCACACTATGATGCCCAAGAATTACCCACAAATCATTATATTTATAAAATTGTTTTACGACTTATTTCAAAAGCAGATATTCCTATGCCAAAAGTATATATTATAAATGATAACATCCCAAATGCCTTTGCAACAGGAAGAAATCCCGAAAATGCAGCAGTTGCGGTTACTAGTGGATTACTTGAATTATTAAATGAAAAAGAGATTGAAGGTGTCATTGCACATGAACTTTCACATGTAAAACATTATGATATATTAATAGGTACCATTGCAGCAACTGTTGCTGGTGCAATTGCTTGGATAGCAAATATAATGCAATTTAGCTCATTATTTGGGGGAAATAACAATCGAAATGTTCATCCCATAGTGATGTTAGTTATTGCCCTTATTTTGCCAATTGCAGCATCTATTATTCAAATGAGCGTAAGTAGGAGTAGAGAATATATGGCAGATGAACAAGCAGCGAGACTTACAAATAATCCATCTTATTTACAATCTGCATTAAGTAAGCTTGAATCGTATGCAAAAAGAGGTACACTAAATAATGCCACACAAGAATCAGCACATATGTTTATTATCAATCCATTTAGTGCAAAAGAGATGAACTTTGGTGACCTTTTTAGAACCCATCCAACAACAGCAGATAGAATTGCACGACTAGAAGAGCTTAAGTTTGAACTACGATAACTTTATACTTTTAACTTTTTGTAGTATTTTGGGTATCTCTTGGGATGCCCTTTGCTTTTGAGTCTCCGAAATTTTTGTTTGCATAAGAGTATCTAATCCCTCTTCAAATTGTTCTCTTGCAGATTTTTTTGTTCCTTCAGCTAACTTTACAACACGGTCATTATACTCATAAAACTTTTGAAGTTCTGTCGTACTCAGAGTACTTAAAAATGTAAATAACAAAATATGATCACACTCTATAACAAATCTATTAAACTGTTCATTTGTAAAACTTAAAATCGTATTCAAACTATTATTTGAGAAATCATGTTTAATTTGTGATAATATTTCTCTATACTCCTTATATAAAATCAAATACTTAAACTCAATACCCAAACAAATATACTCACCATCTTTCTTTTTGAATTCAATAGGTAACTCTTTATTCATATTAAAAATATCTGCCGTTATAGGGTAACTGTATCGAATTACGCCCGAGCTATTCTCATCGATAATCTCATCAAAATCAGTAGGAATTTTAAGTACTGCAACTTTTGCATTCCATAACCCCATGAAGGCTAAATCTTCTTCATTTTGTGGGGTTACGTTAAGTTTCATATAATCTTGTAACTCAATTTTAGAAAAGTCTATTCTTTCTTTTAACTCTTCATCAATATTTGGAAATGTTTTTATGTTATTTGTAAAAAGTAATTCATTAGTCTTTAAGTCATATATCTCATACATTTTATTATCTTTGGAAACTTCAACGATATTACCAAAAGAAGAGAATATATTGTATTCAAATTCAAGAGCTAGCTTTTCATTTGATACATCATAAACACCAATTTTATTATATTGATTATAAAATATTTCATAACCAAATTTGTGTTCACTATTTTGTATTAAATTTAAAGGATAAACGATTTTACCACCATCAATAATCATATGAAATAAAGTATCATCTACAAAAGTCCAAATCATTTGAGAGGTTTTATGAATATTTTTTAAATCTTCATAACTATACAAAGTAATATTTTTTAATCTTATCATTAAATACAATGGATAAGTACTTGAAGAGAGTACCTCTTTTATAGAAATCTCTTCAACTAAGTCACCTTGAGAGGTAGCTTCCTCGTAAGTTAAATAAAATTTATTAAATTGGTTTTTATAAACTTTAGCAGTTTTGATACTTTGTAATTTGATCTTAAATTGATCTTTATTTGTAATATCAGAAATAAAATCTGACCAAAAAAGATACGTTTTTAAAAGCTCTTTAGTTGGATTTGAGAATAAAAAAGTTTGTATTTTTTTGTAAAAACGAGCTAATCCTGCAAACAAAAAAAATGTTATTACAAAAAGTAGAACAACCCCTACTATTTGAAATATTTCATAACTATTCATCTATTTATCTCGATAATGATTATATTAAATTTTGAACAAGCTCTTGTATTTGAAGCTCTAACTTTTCTAAAATTTTCCATCTTACAATAGGAATATTTTTTATTAGTGATTCTGAGATACAAAAAAGATGCGTATCTTCAATCATAGTAAAACTATATGGAGATGGATAACTTAAAATAGCAGATGCTCCACCAAAATAATCACTATTATGCAAAGTCTCAATAACCGTCTCATTTATCATTACATTTACTTTTCCAGAAACAATAATGTAAAGTTTATGATGTTCAAAATCAAACTTACCTTTTTTTACATGTAACTCTTCAAGCTCTTCAATAATTGTATTTAAAGTAGAATAAGTAATTTCATCTTGAAATAAATATGTTCTTTGAAGCGTTAAACTTTTTGAATTTTGCTCTACCATATGCTCAATTAGATTGTGTTTATCAACAAAATTATAAAAGAAATCTGCTGGTATCTCTAAAAGTTTAACGAAATTTTTAGCTATAAATGTAGATCGTGGAAGTTCATTGGTAAGTGCCATTTTTTCACCAATAATAATTCCAGGCTTTAAGGTAACATTATCGCTTTTATTTTTTTTGATTTTCTCAATTTGTCCATTAATAATTAGGTAAACATTTTTTAAATTTTCACCCTCTCTTATAATGATCGCCTCTGGATTAAAATCAACTACATTAAAGTTTAAAAAAACTTTTCTTTGATATCTTTTAAGTTTTGGAAAATTTGATTTAATATGTGCATCAATCAAGTCTAAATCATAGTTATTGTTTGAAGGGATTAAAACATCACTCAAGCCAAATAAAGAGCCACTTCCTATTCGTTTTTCTTCATGCGTTAAATCATGAGAAGTATGTGCCAAAACAATTTTTGAGGTGATATCATTTGCAAAATCTTTTGCATTTCCATGGATCATTCCCCCACCAATATCAATCTTTTTTAAATCTAATTCTTGAGTATAATTTTTTAATACTTCATCGAAAAATTCTTGAGAAATACCTATATCCTCTTTATTCTCAACAATCATTTTACGTAAAACTTCAATATCAATTATATCCGCAAAATGTCCGTAGGTCTTATACCCTTTACCATACAATGTTCGAAATACAAAAATAGTTGTCTCGACTGGATGAGGAGAAAGATATGGAGCAACCTCTAATCCATCTATATCATTCCATGTATCTAGTTCTAACACATGAGTTTCTACTAAATTATAAAATTCTGACTCATCAAATGACAATAATGCAGATAGTTTTTTTGCAGTTGCAGACATCACAAGTTTTGACGCAAAGAATTTAATCTTTTTGTCACTTCGTAATAATGATGTAATACCCGCTATATGATCATCATGGGTATGTGTTTGAAACACCCCTTCTATCTCATTAATATCTATACTCAAAGCATTTAAAATATGTTTAAAATTTGGTACAACATCAATAACATATAATTTACCTTGAAAAGAGATGATAGAGTTCATAGAAGGTCTAGTAATGTCCCAACCATCACCTTGTCCAGTATGAATTACAGAGAAATAGTCTCTTTGAATTTTATATTGAGGTAAAACGTATGGAGAAGGATACATTTGATTTTTTTTCAAATTTAAATCGATTTCTACTATTGAGTCTTTATAACTAATCTCAAAAATATTGTGATGTTTTCGTTGAATAAAAACATTGTCTCTAATTTCAACTTTTGTCGTATCGATAATACAACTATCAAGTAGATTTTCAGCTGTTTGCAATTTTCCAAATGCAAATTTTAATTTCATATTCATCAAAGCTTGTGCTTCTTGACTACTTACACCACACTCTTCTATCTCTTTTAATGAAACTAATCCGTAGTTACCTCTATATATGTAGTTCATCTGTGCATTTACTTGAGAGTTTGATCCTATTAAAATAGGTTTGATTCCTGTATTATTAGGGTGATTTGGCAATAACATACCTTGTCTATATAACATTTGTAATACTGTGAATTCAGACATATTCGAAAATTCACCATTTTGAATCATTGTATCAGATAGTAAAATCGCATTTGGTCCTGTTTCACAATGTACACCATCTTTACTAATAGATTTAATAATATGTTTTTTCATTAAATGCTTTACACTTTCAGCTGGTGCACCACATTGAATATATAGGTTTGCTTCAGGAATTTCTACATAACACAACCCATTTATTATATTTGTTTTTTTAATCAAAACGCTACCTTTTTATTTACACAGATTTTGCATTATATAGTAAGTTTATATACAAAGTCAATATAATATAGATAATAAAAAAGGAAGCCAAAAAGCTTCCTTTTTAAAGACATTAAAAATTGATAAATTAATTTTTATCTAGACAGTTTAAATCGTTAAATGCAACTTCTAATCTAGCTATTAAAGTATCTTGACCAGCTCTTAACCAAACTCTTGGATCGTAGTATTTTTTATTTGGTTTATCGTCACCTTCAGGGTTTCCGATTTGTCCTTGTAGATAATCATACTTGTCAGCTACAAATCCTCTTACACCATCCCAGAATGCCCATTGAGTATCTGTATCAATGTTCATTTTAATAACACCATAAGTAATAGCTTCTCTAATCTCTTCTAAAGTAGATCCACTTCCACCATGAAATACAAAATTTACTGGTTTAGCATCCAAGTTGTATTTTTCTGAGATAAATTTTTGTGAATTATCAAGAATTTTTGGAGTAAGTACTACATTTCCTGGTTTGTAAACACCATGCACATTTCCAAAACTTGCAGCAATTGTAAAGTTAGGACTAATAGCATTTAATCTTTCGTATGCATAGTTTACTTCTTCAGGTTGTGTATATAAAAGAGCATTGTCAACATCACTGTTATCAACACCATCTTCCTCACCACCAGTAATTCCAAGTTCTATTTCTATCATCATATCAAGTTCATTCATTTTTTTGAAGTACTCAACACAAGTATCTAAATTTTCTTCAATTGGCTCTTCACTTAAATCCAACATATGAGAAGTAAATAGAGGTCTTCCTGTATTTTTAAAGTGTTCAGTACTTGCATTGATTAAATCATCAATCCATGGAAGTAGTTTTCTAGCTGCATGGTCTGTATGTAAAACAACAGGTACCCCGTATGCCTCTGCCATCATATGTATATGCTTCGCTCCACTAATTGCTCCCAAAGCTGATGCATTTGGTGCTTTACAACCTTTACCTGCAAAAAATGTTGAACCACCATTACTAAACTGTAATATTACAGGAGAGTTTACTTTTGCTGCAGCTTCTAGTACTCCATTGATTGATTCTGTATTTACTATATTCACTGCAGGTATAGCAAAGTTATTTGCCTTTGCATAATCAAATAATTTTTTAGCTTCGCTACCTGTTAAAACACCTGTATTTACTACATCTAATACTGCCATTTTTCTACCTCTTAATTTTATTTATATTCGATTTTAGATTTTTTCTTTAAATCTGTTGCCATTTTTTGCACTTTTTCTACAAATTTTCTTTGTAATACTTCTTGTTTTAATTGTTTTTCAATTTTATCAAATGCTACAATAGAAGGCTCTTTTTTATCTGATAAATATATAATATGAAATCCATATTGAGTTTGTACTGCTTTTTTAGTTATTGTTCCCACTTTTAAAGCAGATGCTGCTTCACTAAACTCTGGTAACATTTTTTCTTTTGTAAACCATCCAAGATCTCCGCCATTTTGTGCTGATGGTCCAGTTGATTTTTCTTGTGCAAGTTTTGGAAAATCAGTTTTTAAATCTTTTGAAGCTGATAATGTTTTGATAATATCTTTTGCTTCTTTTTCAGTTTTAACTAATATATGACTAGCTTTTAATTCTAAAGGTGTTTGAAATTTTGCTTTATTGTTATCGTAGTATGCTTTTACTTCTTTATCATCAACCGTAACAGTTTTACTTAAATCTCTAATCCAAATTTGATAAGCAAGATTTTGTTTTACTTTTTCTAACTCCTCTTTATATAGAGCTGATTTTACAACATCACTTTTAAAAGCTTCTTGTGCTAAAATTTTTTGTTCAATAATATTATTTAGAACTTGTGTTTGTTGCTCTTTTTGTAAAGATTCAAATTGCACTCTTGGATCTCTTAATGCAACAGCAATAGTAGCAGCTGTAATATTCTCACCATTTACAACAGCATATACTTTATCTTGAGCAAATAAAGAACTTGAAAGAGCTAATGAAGCAACTAAACTGATAATTGTTTTTTTATTAATAATTTTCATTTTTATACACCTTAATTTTTTTTCGATTATAGCTAAAACTTAATAAAAAAACGTAAATTTGAAAATTTAACTTAAAAACACTTTAAATTCTTGATTTTTTATGCTATAATCCCAAACTTTGAAACTAAAACTTAACTTAACTTTAAGTTTGTAGATAAATTATAAAGGGATAAATTAAATGAGAATTTTAATAGTAGAAGACGAAAGTACATTAAATAGAACACTTCAAGAGGGATTACAAGATATTGGATATCAAGTTGATATTGCAGAGAACTTCAAAGATGCAGAATATTTTATAGAGATTAGAAATTATGATTTAGTTTTAACAGATTGGATGTTACCAGACGGTGATGGTCTTGAATTAACAAAATTAATCAAAAACAGAAGTGGAAGAACTTCAGTTGTTATTGTAAGTGCAAGAGATGATAAAGAAAGCGAAATCAAAGCATTAAAAACTGGTGCTGATGATTATATTAAAAAACCATTTGATTTTGATATTTTATTAGCAAGAATCAAATGTAGATTAAGATTTGGTGGAACTAATGTTATTACTATTGAAAACTTAGCAATCAATCCAGATGAAGAAAAAATCACATATGACGGAAATGAGATTGAATTAAAAGGAAAACCTTTTGAAGTATTAACTCACCTAGCTCGACATAGAGATCAAATTGTATCTAAAGAGCAATTATTAGATGCAATCTGGGAAGAACCAGAATTAGTAACACCAAATGTTATTGAAGTTGCTATTAACCAAATTAGACAAAAAATGGACAAACCATTAAATATTGCTACTATTGAAACAATCAGAAGAAGAGGATACAGATTCTGTTATCCTCCAAAAGTAGAAAAAGCCGTATAATTATGGGTAGAAACAGCATATATAAGGAGTTTTCTCAAAAACTTATATTTGCTACTTCATTTTTTGTCGTTGTTTTATCACTCATATTTTATGGATTTACAAAAGCAACAATTTATGAAGATATATCAGATGAGCTTATCAAAGATGCTAAGCTCATCGTTACACTTTCAAAATCACAAGCAAATGAAGTACACAACTCTAATCTACGTGTCTTAGTAAATAATGACACAACTATCGAAGTTATCGAACTTAAAGAGCAACCAGCATTTTCTTTTCATCAATATACTCAAAATAAAGATCATTTTATTGAACTTATTTATCCATTAGATTTAGATACAAACCAATATTTAAAAATGAATCGAAATATCAACTCAGCACATAAAATGTTAAATAAAATTTTTGGTAACCTTATATTCTTAGGTTTTGGAGGATTGATACTTATTATTGTATATGCATTTGCCGTATCAAAAACTTTGCTTTTCCCAATTATTAAGATAACACAAAAACTTTCAAATATGAATGCAAACTCATTAGCACAAATAGATACAACAACTTTACCTGTTGAATTTGAACCATTAGCAAACTCTATTAATACACTAACAACGAGAATTGAAAGTTATGTAAAATATCAAAAAGAGCTTTTTATTGGTACTGCGCATGAACTTAAAACTCCACTCGCTGTTATGAAACTCAAAAGTCAAGTTACACTGACCAAACAAAGAGAAGCTGAAAAATATGAAGAGGTTTTAAATCTTCATGTAAAAGAGATTGATGGAATGAATCAAATGATCTCCTCTATTTTAGATATGGGAAGACAAGAGGGAGCACAATTTGAAACTCCTATTGAACTAGATATCATTAAATATATATCCAAAAAAACAGATGATTTTAAACTTTTAGCAAAAGAGAAAAATATCACCCTTTCTTTTGTAACTGAAATTGAAAGTTTTGTAACAATAATTCAAGAAACACTTCTAACACAAATTATTCAAAATTTTGTTCAAAATGCGATAAAATTTACTCCCGAAGGGAAAAAGATACTGATTAAAACAGTACCAAACAAACAATCAATCACCTTAATGGTAATAGATGAAGGTGTTGGGTGTGATGAAGATATTGATCTATTTGCACCGTTTAAAAGAGTTGGTGGTCAAAAAGGTGCAGGACTTGGACTATTTTTAGCAAAAAGTGCTGCTGATACTTTAGGTGGAACTATCTCACTTAAAAATAGAACTGATGGAATAAGTGGAACTATAGCAACGCTGCAGTTACAACTCAATCCAACTTGTAAGATTTAACTAAATAAGTTAGCATGCTCGATTTTTGTACATTTATTTTGTACAACTTCTAAACCAGCATCGCTAGCTTTTTTTGCAGCTTCATTATTTACTAGTCCTAATTGTGTCCATACGCACTTAATATTACCTCTTTGTAACACCTCATCAACAACAGAACTAATAACAGCAGGTTTTCTAAAAATATCTACCATATCGATTTGAATATCTGTAGGTATATCACTTAAACTTCTATATACTTTTTCACCTAAAATTTCATCTTCTTTAGGATAAACTGGAATAATCGTATACCCAGCATTTTTAAGATAGTTTGCTACTTTATTACTTGCTTTATCAGAATCTGGAGAACATCCAATCACTGCTATTGTTTTTGTCTCTTCCAAAATTTTTTTAACTTGTGTATCTGTACTATTTACAGCTGGCATTTCACATTCCATACTATATCCTTTTTGTTTATTCTTAAATATTCTACAATATCAAACAAACCCCTTGATAAAAGGATTAATCTGTGTTATAATTGTATGTAGTATTATACAATAAATGCCCTTATTTATCAAATATGGGTAGCAATAGGGTAGAAATTAAATGGCAAGAATTAAATCAAAAAAATATAATGGTGTGTATTATAATGAACTTACAAATAAGGACAGAAGCTATTATATCACATATAAAGATTTACAAAATAAAAAAGTATGGCAAAAAATAGGATTATATTCTGAGGGTATCAGAGAAGACTATTGTAATGCAAAAAGAAATGAAGCTGTTAATATAATAAAAAATGGTGAAATCACTCCTCATATTTTAAAAAAGAAAAAGATAGAAATAATTACATTTGACAATATAGCATTACAATACTTTCAATATAAATTAGATACTAAAAAACAAACAGATCAAGAAAATAGAAAAGAGAAACAACGATATATTAATCATATCAAACCTTTCATCGGATATACAGATATAAATAAATTATCTACGAAAGATATAGAAAAAGTACAAACTGCAAAAATAGGTCAATTAGCAGATAGTTATGTTAATCAATTAGTTTTT
>JBATTX010000104.1:0-5345 GCA_049670825.1 Arcobacteraceae bacterium
ATCATGAATATCGTTAATTTGCAAAATATAACTTGTGATGGCACCAAAAGAAGAGATCATTATTCCAAATAAAATGAAGTAAATAGTAAAGTATTTATGAAAATTTCGCTGAGACATTTTTGAGATATCCTTAATCTTAAATTTAAGTATAATAAATTAATTATTTTTTAAGATTATATAATAATTTAGCAAATTTCCCCATTAACAGCTTCTAAATTGTAGAAAATATTATTTAAGGTAGGCATAGGGTAGGTGAATCTTAAAAATCAAGAGTCCTTCAACCCTTTTCTCATCGCTTTAACCAAGTCTTTATCGGCTTTAATGCCAGTAAAGAGTTCAAAAGCAAGTACACCTTGATACAAAAGCATATCTTCTCCATCTTTATATGTGAGATTATTTTCTTTTGCCTTTTGTAAAAAAGGTGTCATTTTACCATAGATGCAGTCCATAGCGTAGTTTGTAACATTGAGAATATCCTCAAGCATCTCAACTGAAGTCGGGTAATTCTCATCTTTGAGCCCAGCACTTGTAGAGTTTACTACCAAGTCATAATCTTCGCAAATAAAGTCATCCCAACTATAAACAGTACATCCTAAATCCATGAAAAATTCAAGTCTATTTTTACTTCGATTTAATACTGTTGTTTCTATATTTGCTTCACTTAGTGCTACCGCGATAGCTTTTGCTGTACCTCCAGCACCTAAGATGATAACATTTTTAATATCTTCAAACTCTTCTATAGCCTTCATAAATCCAGGTGCGTCAGTATTGTAAGCGATCACTTTTCCATCTTGATTGATGTACGTATTTACTGCACCTATTTTTTTAGCAAGACCTTTGACTTTGTCAGCGTCTTTAAAAGCTATCTCTTTATGAGGTACAGTGATATTAGCACCAGATATATTTTCATTGAGAAAATGTTTTTTTAAATCATGACCATCTTCTATAAGTGTTTTATCATAGTTTCCGTTGAAATGTATTTGTCTAAAACCAGCATTGTGCATTTGTGGTGATTTTGAGTGAACGACTGGGTTTCCATAAATTGTAAAATTTTCCATTATCTAAGTTTTCCTAATAATAATTGTGTCCAGTTTGTATCTTTATCTTTATTTGACTTTTTCTCATTCTCTTCAAAATCAATCTCTTCTTGACTTTTTTCAAGAGGTTTTTGTTGCTCTTCTTCTTTTTCTATAGGAAGTTCCTCTTGATGGAAGTGGTATTCTTCCTCTTTTTTTTCTGATTTTTTAGATATTACAGATTGTTTTTCACTATTTAAACTAGAGATAAGTTCATCTCTATACATCATAACAAACTTTTGAAAAATGTTAAACTCAACATATTTGTCATATTTTCCAGGGTATTTAAGGTATTTATCTTTGATAAGGTTATCGTATAATATTGTTATGTTGTACTCTTCGTTGTAATATTGAGCTAAAATATTGGCATCTCTTACTAAAATATTTAATGATACAAACTCTTTGTATTCGTCAGGAAATACTTTTGTTAAAATTCTTGTATAGTTTCTTTTTTGAAATTCTAAATTTTCAAGTTCACTTAAAAGGTCGATTTGTGTTTGTAAAGGGATAAGTTCTTCAAGCCAGCCTAAAATTAATTCTTTATTTTTATTTACAGTTGCTTCAAATGAACCTTTACCAGTATATGAAAATGTATTATTTTTTATTTGATTACTTATGATAGAAAGTTTTTTCATACTAAACCTTGATTTTGATTTAGATGATTATACATTATATTTCTTTAATTATTCTCATATATAATTTAATAATTCTTTAGCTATAATTAAGAATGAATAAAAATAAATTTAATACACTGAATCTTTCAGAAAACAACATAAAAAACCTTACAACTCTTGGATTTCATACAATGACTCCGATTCAAGAAAAAAGTTTACCATATATCTTAGATCACAAAGATGTTATTGCTAAAGCAAAAACAGGAAGTGGTAAAACTGTATCGTTTGGTCTTGGAGTTTTAAATAACTTAAACACTTCAAAATTTAGAATACAATCTTTAATCTTATGTCCAACAAGAGAATTAGCAGGACAAGTAGCAAAAACACTTAAAGATTTGGCACGATTTGAACACAATATAAAGATACTAACTTTAACAGGTGGAGTACCTCATAAACCACAAGTACATTCGCTTTCTCATCAAGCTCATATCTTAGTTGGAACTCCTGGACGAATTTTGAAGCATCTTAAAGAGGAAAATTTTTCACCTTTAGAGATCAATACTTTAGTTCTTGACGAAGCAGATAGGATGCTTGATATGGGATTTAGTGAAGATATCAATGAGATTATTGATTATCTTCCAAAAGAGCGACAAACAATGCTTTTTTCTGCTACATATCCTTCTACAATAGATGATTTGTCAAAATCAATTTTAAATGAGCCGGTGACAGTTGAAGTAGAATCTACACACAATGAGGATATTATCACTCAAAAATTTTATGAAGTTGAATCACATCAAAAAACAAGTTTGGTTCTTAAAACTTTTCAAAAAAATCATAAAAGTGTAATCATATTTTGTAACACAAAAGTACAATGTGATGAACTTGCAGACTCACTTGAAACATTTGATATTGAACCATTAGTATTACATAGTGATTTAGATCAAAAAGATAGAGATGAAACACTTATTTTGTTTTCAAACAAAAGTTACCCTGTGCTTATTGCTACGGATGTTGCTTCTCGTGGATTAGATATCGAAGATGTTGATTTAGTTATCAACTATGATTTACCTTTTGATTTTGAAGTATATACTCATAGAATCGGAAGAACTGCACGTGCTGGAAAAAATGGACTCGCTGTAAGTTTTGTAGATGATACACGGCATTTTGAAGATCTCAAAGATTTTTTTGATAAAGAGTTTAAACTTTTAAATATCACAGAGATTCAAAACAATGAAGATGTAAAATTAGGTTATGAGTTCTCTACATTGTACATAAATGGTGGAAAAAGACATAAGTTACGAGCTGGAGATATTTTAGGAGCGTTGACTGCTGGAATAGGGCTTGATAAAAATGATATAGGGAAAATTGATATCTTACCAACATGCTCTTATGTAGCAATCAAAAACGATGTGTACCAAAAAGCTCACGATGGATTGAGTTCAAATAAAATGAAAAACAAATACTACAAAGTTTATAAAAGATAAAGTTTGTAGTTTATTAGTGAGGAATGGTGATAGTAAATTCTACTTTTCCATCCTCGATATTTTTAGCTTCTAGTGTTCCAAAAACTTTTGTTTCAATAATTTTTTTAGACATATGCAGACCGATTCCTGTTCCATCTTGACCTTGTTTTGTAGTGAAGTTTTTTTCAAATATTTTTGGTAAAATATTTGCAGGTATTCCACCCCCATTATCAATGATTTTTATAATACTATTATTAGTAGATTGAAATGCTTGTATAGATATAGCTGGATTTACAACGTTATTTAGTTTAAGTACATCGATTGCATTTTTTACAATATTTAATATCACTTGCATCATCAAACTAACTGGTACATAAATAACATTATCAATATTAATATCTACAGTTACTTTGATTTGGTTTTCTTTAACTATAGGATTAATTATGGTTAAAGATTTTGTAATGAGTTCATCAATTGCAATATTTGTATTTTTATCACTTGCTTTAAATAGATCTCTAAAATCTTCAATGGTAGTATTAAGATGTTCTGTATATGCTAAAACACTCTCTACATTTTCATCAAGAATTGCATCCGTAAGTATTCCTGCTTCTTTATAAACTTGCACAGATGATAGTGTAGAGGTGATAGCACTAATTGGCTGTCTCCATTGATGTAAAATCATCTCCAAAATACTTCCAAGTTGCGCTTGTGTGTGAAGAAGAGTGAGCATATTGTCTTTTTCTTCATTTAATGTTATCTCTTTTTTAACTCTTAAGTGTAAATTGTCATTGAGGTCTTCAAGCTCTTTTGTGGTTCTTTTTATGAGTGTAGAAAGTGCTTGAGTTCTGTGTAGCCCTAAATCATCAGAGTCATTACTACTAAAAATATTTGGTGTGATTTTTTCTATTTTTTTCGAGTTTTCTGAAATGGCAAGTATTGTCATACTTTGATTTAAAAGTTGTGGATGTTCATTAGCTTTTGTAGATTTATTAAAAAATTCGCCATAAGCAAAAAAACCACTAATAGGTGCAATTTCTCTTAATGGTAAAATTTCAAGATTTATGTCATCTTTTAATAAGGCTTTTCTTGCCATACATGAGTAGATAAAGATTGATTCAATTGGTGATTTGATGATATTTTTTATATTATCTAATCCTTTTTGGATAATAAGTTGAACATCTCCATGTCCAAACTGTACTTCACTTCCTTCTGCTATATTTCCTGCAAAACTTAAACTTCCATCATCATGTTTTGTTAAAACAGCACGAGCAGTATTCACACCATCAATTTTTTGTACAAGCGGAAACTCAATCCCAATAGCAGGAAGAAGTTTATCAATATCTTCTCCTAAATAGTGTTTATAAAAATCTACTGTAGTTTTACCTGATATTTTATAGACTCTGTTTTTATCAGCTTTATCAACAATGTGTTTTTGACCTACTGTTTCCCAATTGAAACTATACTCTGTATGTATATTTAAACTGTGACTATAAAATGCGGCAGCAACAGCTCCATTATTTGTTATCTCATTTTCATTAAAAACTAAAGTTTCATCGAATTTTGAATAATCTCCAGCCATTCCACCAGCTACAATGACCTTATTGTTTATTGAGGCAATTCCATTGAGGTATTCTTCCCCATTTGTATTCAGACCATCTGTAAAAGTTATCAAAAGTTTTAAGTCATCTTTTTGTTCAAATTTTTTGATTATCTCTTTACCATTATCAAAACTATCTGTTCTTGTTGAGACAAGGGCTGTTTTTATTTTTGTTTTTTCAAATACAGATATTGAAATAACTGTTGAATGAGTAAGTGAACCATTAATGGATATTTCACCATTAGTAGTAGTACCTATAATTTTAGCATTAGGAAGAAAAGCGAGTACTTCATCTTTTAGGTAGAGTATATATTCTTTATTATTTACACTTGTGAAAATTTGAACCAATAAATCAGAGGTATAATTTGTGATGTAATTATTCTTAATAAATGTTTCTAATAGCTCTTTTGAACTATATTCATGTGTAAATGTTTTCATGGAGTAATTTTATTGAATATATACTTAGTTTAATGTAAAAATTTAATGGGACTATTATAATACACTACAAAGTGTGTAAAATTTAGTGTAAAGTATCCATATCAATTGATACAATGTTACTTTGTATGCTGTGAAGTGCACTTAATAATACTTTTAT
>JBATTX010000105.1:0-8155 GCA_049670825.1 Arcobacteraceae bacterium
CATATTAGGAAAAAGAGTTTGTGTTGAATTTGTTGCAGAATATTGAGAATATGTAGCTTCTAATATCATTTTACTGAGTATCTCAGAGTTGTTTAGTTGATCTTCACTCATATACACTACATGCATATTTGATTTGGTAAGGTTACTATTTCCTTCCAGAAGTTCTTGACTTTTTTTACTAGAATCCACCTTTGATAATGACATATCATAAGAAAGTTGCGTTTTTTGGTACTGAAGATTCATCTCATATCCACTTACATTCATAGGTGATCCTTATTAATTAAATATTAAGAATTGTATAATATATAAGTTAAAAGTTAATTAAAGAGAGAAAAGTAATAGATTAAAATATAATATATAAGAAAAAGCCGAACATCAATGCTCCGATTGTTACAATAACAACTGCAGTATTGATATCCGCCATTTTTTTCTAAGCTACAAAATTTTTGATATTTGCAACTAATTTATCAGTTGTAAATCCAAATTTTTCAAAAAGTTCACCAGCAGGTCCACTTTCACCAAATCCATCCATACCGATCACATGGTCTGCAAATTTGTAGTATTCCATACCACTTGCAGCTTCAACAGCGATAACGAATGTTTCATCCATATTAATTATAGTATCGATATAATCTTCATCTTGCTCACATAAAAGATCAAAACAAGGTACAGATACAACATTAACTAAAATATCTTCTGAAGCTAGTTTTTCTGCTGCATCTAAACAAAGAGCAACTTCACTACCTGAAGCCATAAGAGTAATATCTGCTCCTTCTCTTTTTTCGATTAAGTATCCACCATTTGAAACTTCACCGATCACTTTTTGACCATTTAAGTTTCTTAAACCTTGTCTTGAACACACAAAACCTGTTGGTGCATTCATAGTAAGTGCAGTTTTCCAACACTCAACATTTTCAGTTGCATCAGCTGGTCTAAATGTATAGAAGTTTGGCATTGCTCTAAATTGAGAAAGTTGTTCGATTGGTTGGTGTGTTGCACCATCTTCACCAACACCAATACTATCATGAGTCCATACAAAATGTGTAGGGATATGAGAAAGTGCAGCAACTCTAGCAGCTGGTTTTAAATAATCAGAGAAGATAAAGAATGTTGCATTAAATACTTTAAATAGTCCGTAGATATTCATAGCATTTGTAATAGCCGCCATTGAATGTTCTTTGATACCAAAGTGAATATTTCTTCCTTTTGGAAAGTCACCCATACCTATTAATTCTGTTTTATTTGAAGGTGCTAAATCGGCACTTCCTCCGATAAAACTTGGAACAGCTTGTGCAATTGCATTTAAGATTTTATGGTTAGAATCTCTAGTTGCCATTGAAGACACTTCACTAAAATCTGGATATTGAACATCTGCATAGTTAGGATTTTCAAGTGCGTTGATAACTTTTTTAGATTCTTCTGATAGTGACGCATCCCAAGCTGAACTTAGTGCTTTTCCTGTTTGAGTTTTATCAAAAGCAGCTTTTACATCTGCATCTACTACAAATGATGCTTCAGGATCAAAACCAGCTTTTACTTTAGAAGCTGCTAACTCATCATTACCTAATGGAGCTCCATGTGTATGGTGAGAACCTTCTAATGTCGCTGCACCTTTACCAATAGCAGTTCTAGCGATAATTAGTGTTGGATTTTCTGTCTCTCTTGATGTTGCAAGTGCATTATCAATAGCCTCAAAATCGTGACCATCTACAGTAATAACATCAAAATTAACTGCTTCAAATCTTTTTTGAACATCTTCACTCCACGCAATAGAAATATCACCCTCAATTGTGATGTCATTTGAATCATAGATAATAGTTAAATTAGAAAGTTTTTGGTGTCCTGCAGTTGCACACGCTTCGTAAGAAATACCCTCTTGTAAATCACCATCTCCACATAAACAATATACATGATGATCGATAACTTCAGAAGAATCTTGATTTAAAAGGTTTTTTGCATAAGATGAAGCCATCGCAAAACCTACTGCATTTGCAACACCTTGCCCTAATGGTCCAGTTGTAATCTCAACACCATGAGTGTGTTTATATTCTGGATGTCCTGGAGTTTTACTTCCTGTTTGTCTAAATTGTTTTAAATCTTCAATTGATAAGTCAAATCCCCAAAGGTGTAAAAGTGAATATACTAAACTAGAAGCGTGTCCTCCACTAAATACTAATCTATCTCTATTTAACCAAGTAGAGTTTGTTGGATCAACTTTTAAATATTTACTCAATACAGTTGCAATATCAGCTAAACCCATAGGAGCACCTGGATGTCCACTATTTGCCGCTTGTACCATATCTGCTGCTAAAAATCTAATCGTATTTGCTTGTTTTTGTAATAATTCTAATGACAATTTATTATCCTAATTTGTTAATTTTTGACCATTATATCTAAACTTTAGTAAATAAATAATTTAGAAACTAAAATCGTAATCAATTCGTTACTTTATTTTAAGCAAACTTTATTTCTACCAGATTTTTTAGCTTCATATAAAGCATTATCAGCTCGTATGATGACATCTTTTATTGTATCGTTTTCTTTAAATTGAGTAAGACCTATAGAACATGTTTTTTTGCCTATAAGTTTAAAAGTTACATTTTCTATTGCTTCTCTTAATTCATCAACAATTAAATGAGCTTTTGTGATATCTGTACTTGGGAGTAAAAGAGTAAACTCTTCCCCTCCCCATCTTGCAAAAATATCGCCTTCTCTTATAAGTTTGTTTATAGTTTTTGCAAATGTAATAAGCGTTTCATCACCTACCATATGTCCATACACATCATTTACTTCTTTAAAGTGGTCAATATCAATCATAGCAAAACAAAGTGGCTCTTGTTCATTTATTGCATTTTTATACTCAATTTCTATGAGCTCGTTAAACTTACTTCTGTTATATATTTTCGTAAGATTATCATATGTCGCTTTTATCTCAAATTGCTTTGATTTCATAGTGATTTTTGTAATATCAACTAAAGTTACTAAGAACTTATCTAAATTTTTTAAAGCAGTTACATGTATTTGAAATGCTTTTGGTTCAAAGGTATTTAAATCCATGATAAGAACTTTATAATCATTTGATATTTTTTCATGACTTAATTTATCTAGCCAATTTTCATCATCATTTAAAATATATTTAGAATAAAAACTTTCATATTCCATAAAAACTTCAGAGATTGAATTATATCTTCGATTAAATTCATCCGTATTTTTCACTTGGAAGAAATTTAAAAAGACTCTATTTGATTTAACAATTCCTTTTTCTCCATGAATAAATAAAATATTGTTAGATGACTCCATTATTGATTCATTAAATAAAGTTTCCTCTTCTAATCTTTTATTTAAATTAAGGAGTTTAATTTGTACTTCTATTTTTTTAAAAAATTCAACTTCATTGTATGGATGAACTAAATAATCATCACCATACAAAAAACAATTGTTGATTAAATTGTCATTAATAGTATCACATACAAATATTATAGGAATCTCTTTGAGTGATTTTAAAAGTTTTGCCGTCTCAAAACCACCAATTTCTGGTGAAACTACATGTAAAAGAATTAAGTCTGTAGCTTTCATTAGCTTTGTATCGTAAGCTTCTTCAAGACTTGTTACAATTGTTAGTGTATATTTAAAATTGTATTTACTGAAGGCTTGTTTGATTATTGATTGTTCTTTTAAAACCAAATCAATATACAATATATTATACATATAATTACTCTCTTTTCATTGTTTAATGATTATAACATTTAAAAAATTGAAAAGTCTTTAAAAGGTATCATTATTGATTTTTAAGAGCTACTTACATAAAATTTAATTTATTTATGTTAGTATTCGGCTACTAAATTACAAAATCCGAAGGCAATATATGAAAAACTTAGTTATAGTAGAGTCCCCAGCAAAAGCTAGAACAATATCCAAATTTCTTGGATCAGACTATACAGTTATGGCATCTATGGGACATGTAAGAGATCTTCCAAAGTCAAAATTGGGCTTTGATCCAGAAGATAATTTTAAACCACAATATATGATTTCTCGAGATAAAAGTAAAGTTATTGCAGATTTAAAAAAACAGATTAAAAAAGATACAGTTATCTACCTCGCGGCCGATGAGGATAGGGAGGGAGAAGCTATTGCCTGGCATCTTATCCCTGCATTAAAGATTGAAAAAAATCCTCTAAAAAGAATAGTTTTTCACGAAATTACTGAAAAAGCTATTTTAGAAGCATTAGCAAACCCACGGGATGTTGATCAAAATTTAGTAGATGCACAACAAGCAAGAAGAATTTTAGATAGAGCAGTTGGGTATAAACTTTCCCCTCTTATTTGGAAAAAAGTAAGATATGGATTAAGTGCTGGTCGAGTTCAGAGTGTTGCAGTAAGAATTTTAGTTGATAGAGAAAAAGAGATTGAAGCTTTTATCCCTATTGAGTTTTGGAAAGTAAAAACAGAGTTTAATACACCTGAACTGAAAGCAGAACTTGCAAGAATCAATAATAAATTAGCAAAAGTAAATAATGAAACAGAAGCAAAAATCATTGAAGACTCATGTAAACAAGGAAACTATGTTCTTGAAGAGATAGAAGAAAAAGAGAGTAAAAGAAACCCTGCCCCTCCTTTTACAACTTCGACACTCCAACAAGAGGCAAGTAGAAAAGCTGGTTTTGGTGTAAAACAAACAATGATTGTAGCACAACAACTTTATGAAGGAAGTGTAAACGTTCCTGGACATACTGGTGGTTTGATTACATATATGAGAACAGATAGTGTAAATTTATCTACATTTGCTACAAGCGCAGCAAAAGAAGTTATTACAGAAGAGTATGGTTCTTCATATGCATTAGCAAAACCAAGACACTACAAAAGTAAAGCAAAAGGAGCTCAAGAAGCCCACGAAGCGATTCGTCCAGTTAATTTAGCTTTAAAACCTAGTGACGTAAGACCATATTTAGATAATGGACAATACAGACTTTATAGTCTTATTTGGAAAAGAACAATAGCAACACAAATGGCTCAAGCAGTTGTAGCAAATACTACATATAAAATAACTGCTGGAAAAAATAAAGAGTACGAGTTCCAATCAAAAGGAACAAGAATAGTATTTGCTGGTTTTATGAAAGCATATACAGAAGGAAGCGATGATCCAGAAGCTGCTTTAGATAATGCAGAAAAAATACTTCCTACTATTGAAAAAGGAACAGTACTAAACCTAGAAAAATTAGAAACTGAACAAAACTTTACAAAACCACCTTCACGATATACAGAAGCTTCATTGGTTAAAAAGATGGAAGCTGAGGGTATTGGACGACCTTCTACTTATGCTCCAACAATTGCAACTATTCAAGCAAGAGAATATGTTATCAAAACTGAAGATAAAAAACTACAACCAA
The DNA here is from genome assembly GCA_049670825.1 of Arcobacteraceae bacterium. GTDB lineage: Bacteria > Campylobacterota > Campylobacteria > Campylobacterales > Arcobacteraceae > JAIOSF01. The sequence goes on from JBATTX010000105.1 coordinate 5,388, forward strand.
CATTAATTGGTACAGTTGTAAATGACTTTTTAGTAGAGCACTTTGAAAATATTGTAAGTCTTGGATTTACAGCGCATGTTGAAGAGGAATTTGATAAGATTGCAGATGGTGAAATGGCATGGGAAGATGTTATGAAAGAGTTTTATGAACCATTTGTAAAAAATGTTGATGATAAAACAGAAAATGCTCCTCGAGCAAAATTTTCAGATATTCGAGAGTTAGGTGATCACCCTGAACTAAAAAAACCAATAACTGCTCGTGTAGGACAATATGGTCCATATGTGCAATGTGGAGTAAAAGAGGATGAAGATAAACCAAAAATCGCTTCAATTCCTAATAATATTAGTGTAAACAGCATCACTCTTGAAGAGGCTTTAGTACTTCTTCAACTTCCAAAAGTTTTAGGTCAAGATGAAAATGGAAATGATATCAAAGTAAATATCGGTAGATTTGGTCCATATTTGCAGATCAAATCTGAGTATTTTTCTTTAAAAGAGGATGACCCATACACAATCGAGCTTCCTAGAGCTTTAGAGGTTATCAAAGAACTCAAAGAGATCAAAGCAAAATCACTTTTAAAAGATTTTCCGGAAGAGGAAACACAAATTTTAATAGGAAGATATGGTCCATATATCAAATCTAAAAAGAAAAACTACAAACTTCCAAAAGAGTTAGATGAACAAGATATTAAAGCACTAAATTGGGATGAAGTAAAAGAGATTATAAAAAATCAGCCTGTAAAAGGAAGACGTGGTACAACAGCAACTAACAAAACAACTACAACAACGAAAAAGGCTACAAGTACTACAAAAAAAGCAGCTACAGCCAAAAAAACGCCTGCAAAGAAAACAACAACTGCTACAAAAAAGCCAGCAGTTAAAAAGACTACAGCAGCTACTAAAAAAACAACTACAACAAAAAAAGAGACTAAATAAAAATTTAGTCTCTTTTGAATCTCTTGGTTAAATTATAATTTAATCTTTTTTAATCCAAACTTTAAATTTCCAAGCTGGACTTTTTACTTTTCCATCTTCTGTGATAGCTTCATATTCTTTTTGTTCTGTTAAATCCCAAGTAGAAAAATCAATCTCTTGTAAAAAAGCATCAGCCTTTCCTTCAAAATCTACTTCACTTAAGTACATCTTATCAACATATGGAAACATCGTTTCATAGATATTAGCACCACCAATTATAAAAAGCTCCTCTTCACCAGATTCTCTAGCAAAGTTCAGTGCATTTTGAATCTCATTAAAACTGTGTACACCCTCTTGAGTAAATCCACTTTTTGATAATACAATTGAAGTTCGATTTGGTAGTGGTTTCCCTATAGATTCAAATGTTTTTCTACCCATAAGGATATGATGTCCTGATGTTATCGTTTTGAAGTTTTTAAAATCCTCAGAGATATGCCATAACATTTGATTGTTAAGTCCTATCTCCCAGTTTTTTCCATATGCAACGATCATTGAGATTTTCATAGTTTTCCTTTTATACTGCCATTTTAGCTTTGATAGCTTCGTGTGATTGGTATCCAATGAGTTCAAAATCTTCCATTGTAAAATCTTCTATATTTTTAATATCAGGATTAATTTTCATAGTTGGTTTTTCATATGGTTCACGAGTAAGTTGAAGATTTACTTGATCGTAATGGTTTGAATATATATGTGCATCACCAAAAGTATGTACAAAATCACCTACTTCAAGATCACAAACTTGTGCTATCATCATTGTAAGTAATGCGTATGATGCTATATTAAAAGGAACTCCTAAAAATACATCTGCACTTCTTTGATAGAGTTGACAAGAGAGCTTCCCTTGTGCTACATAAAATTGGAAAAATGTATGACAAGGTGGTAAAGCCATCTTTTCTAACTCTGATACATTCCAAGCTGATAATATCAATCTTCTAGAATCAGGATTATTTTTAATTTGGTCGATTAACTCTGCTAATTGGTCGATAGATTTACCATCTGTACCTTTCCAAGAACGCCATTGTGCTCCATAAACTGGACCTAGTTCTTTTACTGTATCAGTATTTGTATATCCTAAATCTTTCCCTTGAGCATCTGCATTTGCAGTCCATACAGTTTTTTTACCGATAAGATTTTCTGCTTTATCTCCAAAATGAAGCTCTGCTAGTCTTCTTTCATCAGTTGAACCTTCTATAAACCATAAAAGCTCAGAAATGATAGCTTTGAGATGTGTTTTTTTTGTAGTTACTAGTGGAAAACCTTCACTTAAATCAAATCTCATTTGATATCCAAACACAGAAGTAGTTCCTGTACCTGTTCTATCCTCTTTTTTTACACCTTGAGTTAAAATATGATTTAATAAATCTAAGTATTGTTTCATAAAAGTTATCCCTTTTTAAATATTTTTGTATTCTTTTCGTAAGAAAATACTAATAAGAAGTGCTGAAATTGGTACGATTAAAAATCCTAAAACATAAGAATATATATGTAAATATCCATTGTTGTTTAGATAGAAAAACCCTATTACTAAACCAACATATCCAAATATTCTATAAAATGATGCCATTCCAGTAAAACCAGATTTAAAATTTGCAAAATGGTTTTGTTTGATAGGTTTCATAGCAGCTTTTATCTCTTCTTTTGTAGGGTTTTCAATGATCTCTTCTTGTGGAACCTCAGGAGAGTAAAGATCATACTTATCATCCATTTTATCAACTTCATCATAACTATCATCGTCATTTACTTGATCTTCTACCCTATTTGCAACATTTCTTTTGTAACCCAAATAGGAACCAA
>JBATTX010000106.1:0-3712 GCA_049670825.1 Arcobacteraceae bacterium
TCTCTTCTAGTTTTGTAAGTTTTAAGATTTTAGTTTTGATTCCAAGCTTGTGAAGCTTTTTTGAGAGTTTTTTTGTATTTTCTAACATGATTACAACATCAGGTTTTAAAGATACTATTTTTTCTAAATTGGGTGAAAAATATCCACCCACTTTTGGTTTGTTTTGTGAATCTAATGGAAAATCACAATATTTTGTATTTCCTACTATCTTATCACCACCACCTAAAGCATAAATTATTTCGTTTATAGATGGGCTTAATGCTATAATTCTCTCATAAGCAAAAAGATTAACAGCAAAAAGAAGTAGGAATATATATTTCATTAGAAACTAACTTTCACACCAGCATAATACGCTCTTGGACTTGTAGCATAACCATCAATTGTCTGGTAATATTTATCAGTAATATTATCTATTTTTGTATAAATTTTAAGATTTTTTGTTATTGTATAGTTTACAATTGCATTAGCAGTAGTATAATTACCAGTTTGTGCATTAATGTTATGTGTTCCATAAGCATACTGAACTCTCTTTCCAACATATTCTCCAAAAATACCAAAATGAAACTTCTTTAATCCGTAATAATCAATACCGAATTTTAATGTTTCTTCTGCTTTTCTTTGTAAGTCAAATCCATCTGGATCTTTAGCACTTAAAGTAATATAATTTAAATTAAATAATGTATCAGAAAGTATCTCTTTTTTATAATTTACTTCAAGACCTTTTAATACTGTTTTCCCTTCGAGATTGGCATATTTGCTTATTCCTGTATCATAGTCAATCATATCTGTTATTTTATTGTAAAAGTAAGTAAGAGACAAATCTTTATAACTAATTGTTGCATCATATGTGATTGTTGATTCAGGTTGTAAATTTACATTCCCATATTGTGAATACATATTAAATGGAGTTGGTACATTATATGATGTTCCCACATTTGTACTAATAAAAAGATCATTTGAAAAATTTTGTTTTAAACCAATTTTTCCTGTATTTTTGTTATTAAATTTGTTGTATTTATCTACTCTCAATGACTCAGTTATAATTGTGTTGTTTATTTTATTATTATTTGTAATAAAAATTGATTTATTTGTATACTGTTTATTTATATCATTTGTATGCTCAAATGTTTTATAATCAATACCAACAATTAAAAAAGATGTATCATTTAAATAATCGATATTTGTCTTAATGGCATATTCATCTACTCTTCCATCATATTCTGTTTGTTTCGTTGGTGTATTATATTCCCTATCAAATGTCGAACGATTATACTGAATCGTAGTTGTTGCAATATTATTTTTATTCTCATAATTAATACTTGTAAAATAATCATCTGTTATAAAATCATATCCTACTTGTTTAGTCAGTGTACCATCAGACTCATTTATAGCATTTATATTTGTATGAACTATATCAATTTTATTTTCATCATTTAACTTAATACCTGTCTGTAAAGTTGTAGTTTCATTATCATAAGCATCATCTTCATATTTTTCAATATCCTCATATTTTAAAGCTCTTGATGTAAAACCTCCTGTAGAGACTTTTTGAAAACTTGCTTTTGCATAAAACTTTTTTTCCTTATAAGATAAAATAGCACCATATTTTTTTGTATTAAAACTTCCTGTTTCTGTTAGAAGCTCACCATGTACTCCATCTTTTGGTGTTTTAGTAATAATATTAATAACACCAGCACTTGCATCGGCACCCCAAATACCACTTTGTGCACCTTTGATAACTTCTATTTTTTCAATATCTGTTGCCATTAAATGTTCAAAAGGAGCACCACTCGTACCTGTAATATCGTTATATCTGATACCATCAATAAGCACTAAAATTCTTTTACTATCAAATCCTCTCATATAGATACTTGTAGCTTTTCCAAGTCCTCCATTTCGAGTAAATGAGATACCATTCATTAAGTTCAACGCATCTGATACTGTTGTGATATTTTTTTCTTCTAATTCATCTCCGGTCATTACTTCTATATTTGAAGTAACATCTTTAATACTTTGTTTATTTTTTGTTGCACTAAATACTGTAAGCATACCTAAGTCATCTTGTGCATAAGAATTTGTAGCTATTAATAAAGCAGTAGCCATGCTTAATTTTATTATTTTCGTCATTGTGGAAATTTACCTTAATTATTATATTTTTTTATTTATGTTAATAGTTAAAGTTAGAATAGGGTGGAGAAGTTTTATACTCTTGATAAGCAAAGGCTTTTTTATGGTACTGAAAATTACTATCTATTGTTGATAGTTTATTTAAAGTTGAATACATAGCAATGATTGCTAATGAAAAATATCTTTTACCATAACCTTTTAAGTGTTTCATAACGCGAATAGTATCATATTTTTTCTAAATAAACTTAAGAGGTGTCTAAATTTATTTATTTTTTCTTTTTGAAGCTTTTGCCATTTTTGCTTTTTTCTTAGCTTTCTTTTTTGCAAGTTCTAAATTAGCAGCTTTTCGTGCATTTACAACTTGCTCTTGGTTGTTTTGCTCTTGAGAAAATGCAACTTTTACTGCATTTTTATTTTGATTACCTTTTGCAGCAATTTTGTCCATTTTTTTCGTATTTACTTTTGAACAGTTTATCTCTTTCATATTTACCCTTGTTTTATAAGTCTGCCATTTTAGTTAAATAGTTATAAAAAGGAAATTATTTCACTGTTAATTTAATATCTTGATATGTAGCATTTGTACCACAATCACTTAATTCATTTGAAGTGAGTCTGTTTACTTGCTTATTTCCTGCATATATTAAAATAGAGTTTTTATATACTTTTTCATCATTTTTTACTTTTATTTGTATTGTTTCTATTTTTGATGAAACTGTTACTAACTGATTATCACTAAAACCATTACTTGGATGTACATAAGCAAACTCATCATATTTAAATTGAGAGTTTAACGAATCTGTATGTTTGGAAGTGATGAGATAATATTCATCATCTTTCATATCTAAAAGCTCCACATTTTTTGTCTCATGTTCAATAAATTTGATATCTGGTTTCTCTCTTACTTTTGTTTTAAAACAATCAAGGTATTCATCTTCACTTAAAAGCCCAGATAATCCTAACTCTTGAAATAGATATGCTGTTAGCTCATATTCACTTACTGCATATGGATTCTCTTCACAAATCTCACAAAATGTTACTTCATCGTGTCCATAACTAAGTCTGACATCTCTTTTTTGTAAAAAAGTTTTCGCAGGGATAATGATATCTGCATATTGTGATGTTTCATTTGCTGTTGTTCCCATAAATATAACAAAAGTGTTTTTTAACGACTCGATGATATATTTACTATTTGGAGCTGATATTACTGGATTGGCTGCTTGTATAAAAACTATATCATAATCATCAAATTTAATATCTGCATAACTACAAGTATTTGTAGGCGTTACTGAGATTTTGTTCTCATATGGGTATGCACCACTTCCTAAGTACCATACCCCTGTATTTCTTCCCTCAAATAGCTTGAGCTTGTTAAACACTTTATCCATCTCATGAATAATAAATGCTCCCTCTTTATACTTTTGTGCACCAATTCCTATCATCGTAGAAATTTTATTTTGTGTTATGAGGTCTATTGTTTTATCAAACTGTTCTTTTGTGATATTGAGTTTTTGTAAATCACTTTCATCTACACTCTTATTATCTAAAGCTTTTTGTAATAGTTTTGCTAATAGATAATCTCCTTTGG
>JBATTX010000107.1:0-4208 GCA_049670825.1 Arcobacteraceae bacterium
GTCTTTGTTTGTTAAAGCAACAGCATCTTTAACTTTATCTGACATTGCATATCTATCTTTGCCTTTTTGTAACTCTAAAATAATAGTAAATTTACTTGGGCTAATTACTGTTGTAGTTTCAATGACACCTTCAAGAGATTTGACATTGTCTTCTATTTCACTTACGGCCATTTTATCTAAAATATCAACACTCGCACCACTATATGACCCACTAATAGAGATCATATCCATATCAAATGTTGGGAAAATCTCTTTTGGCATTTTGTTGTAAGAGTATACACCTATAGCAAAAATAAGAGCAAAAAGAGTATAGTTCATCCTTGAATTTTCTACGAAAAATCTTAAAAATCGTTCAAACATTAAATTTCCTAAACATAGTATAATATCGACAAGATTATATTATAATGATATTAATTGAATGTTAATGAAATTTTGTAATAGTTACAAACTGAATTAAGGGTGAAAAAGAATGAAAAATAGATTAAAAGATATAGATATGTTTAGTAAAGTTGATGATATAACTTTAGAGAAAATTTACGACATCACCACTGTGGATAAATATGAACAAAACAGTATTGTTTTTTATGAAGGTGATAGTTCAAAATATTTACATTGTTTACTAAAAGGTGTAGTCAAACTCTATAAAACAACCTCAAATGATAAAGAGATTATATTAAAATATTTTCATCCTCATGAACTTATAGCTGAAGTTGCAAGTTTTGAAAACATCCCTTATCCTGCAACTGCTTTAGCTCATAGTAGTGTAGAGTTATTAAAAATTGATTTTGAAAAGTTCAAACAGATTATGTACAACAATCCTGAACTTTCATTTGCTATACAGGTTTCGTTGATTAAAAAAATAAAAACTTTAGAGACAGTTATCTCTCGACATATTATTTTAGATGCTAAAGAGCGAGTTATAGAATATATCTATGATTTTACAGAAGATTTTTTTGAGCTGAAAAATGTTGAAATAGCAAAAATACTTAATCTTAGCCCAGAAACACTTTCTCGAGTATTACGAACATTAAAAGATGAAAAATATATAGATATGAAATTAAAAAGTATTGATAGAGATAAGTTTAAACGAGGGGTTTAAAATATAGATAAAAATCTATATTTTAATTTGCGATATAAGTGTTTCTTCACTTAAAAGATCAGCATCGTATTTGATGATAATGATATTTTCAGTATTATTTATATACCACTCATCACACCCTTTTAACGTATCAAGAGAGTTGAATTTTTTCTCATCTTTGTCAGCTAAATCTAAATATGCTATTTTTTTCTTTAATGGATTTGGTAATGTTGCAATTAGTACTATCCAAAAAATTGAGATAACTACAATCACCATTGAGATATCATGTAAACTTTGAGAAAAACTTCCATCAACTTCTTGAAGGAACATTCCCCCTACAAATCCACCAACAAATGTACCTAGATATCCAAAAGAGTTAAATACTCCTAGTACTTTTCCTTTTTCATGTACTTTGATAAATCGAGTAGTAAGTGATTGCATGATTGGTTCGTGCATGTTAAATCCAATAAAAAATATAACAACACCAACAAGAAAAAATGTATCTGTTGTAGAGTTTCCAATTAAATAATATGAAAGTGCAAAAAATACAATACCAATAAGTAAAATTTGTTTAAATTTCCCTTTTTTCTCAGCCATCACTGCAGCTGGTCCCATAGCAAGAACACCAGCAATCATTGCTGGAAGATATACTTTCCATAAATCAGTTAGTTCCCAACCATAGTGTTTAGTAAGAACAATAGGTATAATCATAAATGCAAATGTCATCATACCTTTTTGTAAAAAGTTTGTGATGTTCATTCTGATTAAGTTTGTGTTTGCTAAAAATGAAATTTTACTATGATCATGATATGTGTGTGTTACTTTTGGAGGATTTGGTACTTTTGCTACTAAAATATAGATAGAAAAAAGTGCCAAAAATGCTGTAAAATAAAATAGTGTATTGATCCCTGCATACGCTCCAATAATTGGACCAGCAAGCATAGCTAGTGCAAAACTAGCTGCTATACTTCCACCCATCAAAGCCATCGCTTTTGGTCGCTGCTCTTCTCTTACTACATCACTAATCATAGCAGTTACAACTGCTCCAATAGCACCAGCACCTTGAAGAAATCTTCCTAAAAGAAGAGTAAGCATATCAGTCGAGATAGCACAGATAATAGAACCGATTGCAAAAAGTAAAAGTCCAACAATAATGGTACCTTTTCTTCCTAGCTTATCACTCATAATTCCAAATGGAACTTGAAATATCATCTGAGTAATTGCATAGCCACCAATAACAATACCAACCAATGTTGGCGTTGCTCCTGGAAGACTTAGTGCATATACTGAGATAAGTGGTAGTACTATAAATAAACCTAAAAATCTAAAAGAGATGATTAGACTTAAGGGCATAATTGTTTTAAACATATAATTTACCTTTATAATTAATTTTCGCGATTATATCCAAATAAGTGTAAATAAGAATAAATATTTCTTTTTTATGTTAAAATCTTCAAAATAAATTTAGGATACAAAATATATGAATATTATCATCGCTTCATCAAATAAAGGGAAAATAAAAGAGATACAAAACTGGCTTCCAGATCATACAGTTACACCATATAGTGAAATTTTAGGTTCTTTTGAGATAGAAGAAACAGGCAAAACTTTTAAAGAAAATGCAATTATAAAAGCACAAGCTATAGTAGATAAGCTTCAAGAGATTAATTATCCAAATGAGTATATTGTTATATCTGATGACAGTGGTATCACAGTGCCAGCACTGAACAATGAACCAGGAATTTACAGTGCAAGATATGCTGGCCTTGATGCAACAGATAAAGACAACAATGCAAAACTTATTGCAAATCTTAAAGAAAAAAACCTCAAGCGAACATCAGCTTTTTATACAGCATGGTTAGCAGTTGGATACAAAGATAAAATCTATACTACACATGGATGGATGCATGGAGATGTAATAGATGAGCAAATAGGTGAGGGTGGTTTTGGATATGATCCTATGTTTATCCCAGCACACTATGAGCACACTTTAGGAACTTTAGAGAATAGTGTTAAAAAAGAATTAAGTCATAGAAGTAAAGCATTACGTTTAGCAATGAGAGTTATAAGTGTGCTTTTAAAGTAAATTAAACAATAGCCCTAGAGTTTTAGGGCTATTTTTTGTTTAGTCTATTTGTAAAGTTCTTACCCCTTTTTTATTTTTTTTCTCATCTTTTTGAATCACAATTTGTAAAACACCATTTTCATAGGTCACTTTAATATTTTTGTTATCTATATTATCTGGTAGTGAAATAGTTCTTGTAAATTCACCATAACTATGCTCTTGTACTAATAAGTTTTTTTTCTCCTCTTTTGAAAGCTCCTGTTTTTTTCCTGTAATTGTTAACATATTTTGATCTGTAATTGTAACTTTGATATCTTTTTTATCTATACCTGCAAGCTCAAATTTTAATGTATAGTCTTTTTTATTTTCAAAGATATTAAGCTTTGGATAGCTTTGTGTAAAATTAATTTTATAATGTTTATATGGAAAGCTAAAAAAACTATCATCATTGAAAAATTGATTCAGTTCATGTTGAAATTGCTTATGATAATTGTGCTCATCATTGAAAAAAAATGAACCCGCTTGTAATGTGGTTGCTAATCCTAAAGATAAACAAGCTAATAAGAATCTGTTTTTCATTTTATATCTCCTTATTTAATTTTGATTCGTTTTTTTGAAGCAGTTTTATCCTGTTTTGGAATAACAACTTCTAAAACACCATCTTGACTGCTTGCAGTGATATTTTCAACATCTATATTTTTTGGTAAAGAGAAAACTCTCTCAAATTTTCCAAATGAAGTTTCTATTTTATGATAATCTTCTTCTTTAACTTCTTCTTTTATTTTTCTCTCACCTGATATGATAAGTGAGTTTTCATCAATATCGATTGAGATATCATTTTTATTCATACCTGGTAGATCTATATCGATGTGATATGCAAATTCACCCTCTCGAGTATTTACATTTGGCACAAATCCTTTAATTGCTCTATTTTCTTCTATCATAGGATAATTATCAATAATTCTATGAAAATTTTGCATCCCTTTAAATGGTTCAAATCTTGTAAGTAACATTGTGTTCTCCTTTAAATTTTTTATTTAGTTGAGTACTAGTGAATCAACTTGA
>JBATTX010000108.1:0-3255 GCA_049670825.1 Arcobacteraceae bacterium
CGATTTTTTGATATATAGATTATATCAGAATAAGGGAATAAGTAAAGAAAAAAGAGACTATTTTAAATCTCTTTTTTCTTTAGAAAATATTATTTTTCAGCTGATGCTGTTTTAATCCATTTGTTAATAAGAGTTTGATTGTTTTTAATCCACATTTGTGCGTGTTTTTGAATATCAAGTTCTTTGTTTTGACCTTTTGTCATAAGCATATTTTGACCACTTACATCATTTACATTAAGTTTTACAATATCAAACAGTTTAGCAATATCTTTATGTTTTGTTCTCACACTTGCATTTGCAACAATCTTTTGAGAGTTGACACTAAAGCCATAATCTGCTCCATTTGAAAGTTTAGTTGATGCTGTATTTGGATTTGCTGAGTGTGTTACTTGTAAAAATACTGTATCTTTTCCAGGTACAAGTTTTCCACTTACCCAATATGGAGTCCATGTATAATATAATATTGGCTTACCAGTTTTATAGTTTGCAATAGTATTTGCAATAAGTGCTGAATATTGACCTTGATCATGCTCTACGGTATCTCTTAGATCATAGGCATCTAGTTGATATTCAATAACTTTTTCACATCCCCAACCTGCATTACAACCTGTTAAGTTTGCTTTTCCATTTCCATCTGTATCAAATATTTTTGCTATTTTTGGATCTTTTAAATCATTGTAATATTTGATATTATATTTCTCTGCTGTTTTTTTGTCGATTAAGTATCCTTGCGCACAACCTGAAATATACTCGCTAAATTTTGCTAGTTTTTCTTCACCACCAGCACTTTTTATTTTGTTATTATGTAAAGGATCCCAGCTTGAAGCTAAAAAATATACATCATCACTTTTTGCATTGTTAGCAATTGTTTGGTATGCTATTTCATAATCCACATCATTTGTTGCAGATACCTCATGACCCATTTTTTTTAAAATATCCATTACAATATACATTTGAAATGATTCTTCTGCAATACTTGTTTTTACTGCTGTTACTTTAGCACCAAATAGACTTGATGCAAGCAATAATGAACCTGCCGTTACTGTAAATAATTTTTTCATTTTTTCTCCTTTTTTGAAATGACTTTATAAATAAAACCAACTGGTCCTTTTTCATACCATTGCTTGTTATTTCTAATGCTTTTCTCTCCCATAGCTTGGGTTAGTCTATCAAGAACAATTGCCAATAACACAATCCCTAATCCACCAACAGCAGCTAAACCAATATCTAATCTTCCAATTCCTCGTAATACCATTTGTCCCAAACCGCCAACAGCAATCATTGAAGCAATAACAACCATAGATAAGGCGAGCATTAATGTTTGATTTATTCCTGCCATAATAGTTGGCATAGCAACTGGAAGTTGTACTTTAAATAGCATTTGCATACTATTTGCACCAAATGATCGTGATGCTTCAATCAAGTCCTCAGGTACTTGACGAATACCAAGATTTGTTAAACGAATCAAAGGGGGAAGTGCAAAAATAATCGTAACAATAACACCAGGAACATTTCCTATTCCAAAAAGCATTACTATTGGAATAAGATAAACAAAGGCTGGTGTTGTTTGCATACCATCTAAAATTGGTCTTACTATAGAATCTACTCTTTGACTTTTAGCACTCCATATCCCTAACGGTATTCCTAGAAGAATTGAAAATAAAACAGCGGTAAATACTAAAGCTAAAGTGATCATTGATTCTTCCCATGCTCCAATAAATCCAATAATTAAAAATGAGATAAATGTTCCTATTGCCATTTTTTTAGTAGAAAACTGCAATGCCAAAAGTACAAAAAATATAATCACAACAAAAGGGGAAAGCGAAAGTAAAAAACTCTCTATAAATTTAAGTATTATATCAATTGGAACTTTCGAAGCTAAAAAAAATTCTCTAAAATTTTCTACCATCCAATTGATTCCATTATTTGTCCATTCATCAAAAGGGATAATAGCTTCTTTAAAAGGATGAAACATATCAAAATGATGTGTTGGTTCCTCTATTTGAACGCTACTTGTCCAATCTACAGATGATGATTTATCCTCTTGTGCTGTTGAAGCATTACCCCATGGATCATTACTCATGACTAACTCCTTCATCAAATACTTTTAAAAGAGAACTTTTTGAAATTGTTCCTTTATATTTTTTATTACTATCTACTATAGCTACAGGAAATTGATTATTTGCAACTATTGATACAAAATCTGAAATTGTATTATTTTCTTCGATTACCTCTTGAGTAATTAAAGCATCGTTTATTGTTCCACCTAATTTTTGTTGTTCTTTTAATGATTCAATAGACAATATTCCAATATATGTTTTATCTTTGCCAATATAGTAACCATAATCTTTATCATAATCACTCAAATACTGTAAAGCCGATTTAATCCCAATTGATTCTTTTTGTATAATGGTTGCATTTGTTTTTCTTGCAATGTGAGAAGCGCTTAAAACAGAAGTAACATCAACTCCTTTAAAAAATGATTTTATATAATCATTTGCAGGATTACTTATTATATCCTCTGGAGTTCCTATTTGAACAATACTACCACCTTGCATAATTGCAATTCGATCACCTATTCTAATCGCTTCATCTAAATCATGGGATATGAATACAATAGTTCTTTTATGTTCAGATTGTAATGTCAAAAGTTCATCTTGCATCTCATTTCTAATAAGAGGGTCCAAAGCAGAAAATGCTTCATCCATAAGTAAAACATCAGGGTCATTTGCTAAAGCTCTTGCTAATCCAACTCGCTGTTGCATTCCGCCACTTAACTCATCAGGATATGAATATTCATAGCCTTCAAGACCGACTTGGATAAGAGCTTTAAGTGCTTTATCATATCTTTCATCTTTTGGTATCCCACTAAGTTCCAATCCAAAAGACACATTATCAATAATATTCATATGAGGCATTAATGCAAATGACTGAAATACCATAGATATTTTTTTTCTTCTTATTTCTATAAGCTCTTTATCATTTAAATTTGTTACATCTTCATCATCGATATAAATTTTTCCACTTGTAGGTTCTATGAGTCTATTTAGTAAACGAACTAACGTAGATTTTCCAGACCCAGACAATCCCATAATCACAAAAATCTCACCCTCTTTTATCTCAAAAGAGGCATTATTGACACCAATTGTCATCCCAGTTTTATCAAAAATCTCATCTTTTGACAAACCTCGATTGACAAGTTCCATTGCATACTGTTGATTTTTACCGAATACTTTATAAATATTCTCAACTTTA
>JBATTX010000109.1:0-3596 GCA_049670825.1 Arcobacteraceae bacterium
TGAAGCCATCATCGCAGCATTTTGTTTTGCTTTATGTTCAAAGTGCCAGTCAGATTCTGTTTGAACTCCATGTGTTACTGGTTTATCAAAGTTAAGTAAAGAATTTACCTCTTTGTAATCCCCTACAAAATCATAAGCTACATCATCACTAAGTGGTCTTACATTTTGTGCTTTATGTGATGTTAAAAAACCATCTTGGTTTACAATTACTGGTAATCGTACATCTAAGTGCTCACCTATTTTAAAAGCACATAAAACTAAATCGTATGATTCTTCAGGAGTACAAGCATCAATTGATATCCAACCAGATTGATTAGCAAGATACATATCAGAATGATCCCCATTTACATTTAAAGGTGCAGCTAAAGCTCTATTTACCATACATAAAACAATAGGAAGTCTCATTCCAGATGCTTGATATAATGTCTCTATCATCAAAGCTAAACCCTGTGATGATGTTGCTGTTGCAGCACGAGCACCAGCTGCACTAGCTCCAATACAACCAGACATAGCAGCGTGTTCAGATTCTGTCATAATCATCTCACCATCAACATATCCATTTGCATTGTGTGTAGCATACCCTTCAACTGTTCCAGTAGACGGAGTAATAGGATAAGCAGAAACTACATCAACACCAGCTTGACGAAGTGCGTGTGAGTTAGCAAAGTTACCATCCCAAACTTCTACTTCGTTTAATTCCATTTGTCGTTTATTTCTATACATACTTATTGTTCCTCCTTTTTCTTTTTCTCTGGCCATTGCATCAATGCTTCTTCATTTTTAGTTGTTTCATCAAACATCATCAACGACTTTGGATTTGTAGGACAAATTTCTGCACAAATACCACAACCTTTACAATGATCATAATCAATTCCAACCATCTCTTTATCTCTTGAAATGATAGAAGAATCAGGACAAAACAACCAGCAGTTTTGACAATCGATACAAAGTTCAACATTCCAAACTGGTTTTCTTACTCTCCAATCTCCAACATATTTATTTTGAGAATTGGTTTGGGCAACATTTCTATTTTCTGGGTGTACATTTACAACTGTGTGTTCGATCTCTCCATCAAAAGAAAATACAGCAGCACCAGGTATTAACTCATTCCAACCTTTATCGAAAATTGAATTTTCAAAATTATCTTTGCTTTTGTATAAATTATTTACAAACTCTTTATGTTGTGCCATAATATCCTCCTATTTCACTTCATCGTATGCACGCTGAATTGCCAGCATATTTGCATCGATTATTTTTTGAGGTAATTTCCCTAAAATTTTTCTCATTGCATCTTTAAATTCTTGGATTTCAAACATTCCACTAATTTTCATAAATGCACCTAATACTGGTGTATTTGGAATTGGTCGCCCAATAGTTTCTTGTGCGATTTTTAAACAATCAACAACAAATACATTATTTTCTCGACCCTCTAAAGCAGGGATTAATGGTATAAGATCTGATTTTGATAAGTGAGATGTGATAATAAAGATTGTGTTCTCATCACAGTCTTCTGTAATATTATCAGAATATGCTAATCCTGGATCAATTACAAAAACAAAGTTTGGACACATATATCTTTCATGATTTAATAATAAATTGTCATCTACTCTATTGTAAGCGGTCATTGCTGCGCCTCTTTTAGCAGATCCGTAGAATGAAAATGCTTGCACTTGTTTTCCAGTTGCAGCTAATACTGATGCTAATCCTTTGGCACCTGTTACAGCACCTTGCCCAGCACGGCTATGCCATCTAATTTCTAGCATTTAATTCTCCTTAAATTTATTTACTAATGTAATAAAGTTATGATAGAGAATTATGCTTAAATAAAACTTAAATTTTAAGAATTTTTAGGGGTCTACTTTAAATCTAAAACTGCCTCTAAAGCCCCATTATATATAGCATTAGTGTAGCATTTGAGTTCCTCTTTTTTACCATATCCACAGGTAACTGCAACACCATTTACACCTGCTTTTTGTGCAGCAATCAAATCTAATTTTGTGTCACCAATCATATAAATTTCATTACTATTTGTAACATTCATAGCTTCTAGTGCTTTATTTATAGGTTCTGGATTTGGTTTTGGATGTGTTACTTCTTGACGCCCAATTATTGTCTCAAAATACTTGAAAATTCCAAAATTTTTTAACAATGGAATTGTATATTTTGTAGTTTTTGTTGTCACTATTCCCAAACGTGCAAAACTTGATGCAAGTTGCACAGCTTCAAAAGCATTAGGTAATAACGTTGTTTTGAGTTCAGATACCTTTCTGTACTCTTTTTTATAAGATGTTACAAAATCACTCACTTTCTCTTTTTCAATCCCTAATGTTTCATACATAATATCTAAGGGATAGCCTATTTCATTTTTAATATCCTCTTCGTTCCCTTTGAATTCATAGTTTAGTTCTTTAAAAGAGTGATAAAAACATCCAACTATTGCTTCTGTGCTATCAATTAATGTTCCATCCAAGTCAAAAAGTATAATTTTTTCTTTCTTTATTTCCATTTTAATCCTTTATTTTAATCCATTTTTCTTGATTGTGTGTCAAACCAATTAAAGCTGGTGTGACATTTTTTATCTCTTTATTTACTGCTGTTATACTATTTGGTATAAATAAAAATAGGTATGGTAAATCAGAAGATATCTCTTTGTATATTGTTTTATATATATTTGCTAATCTATTTTTATCTATGGTTATTTCACCCTCTTCTATGAGTTTATCAACAAGTTTATTTTCATAACCAACGAAATTGTATCCACCCTTTACTTGACTACTACTATGCCAAATGGATCTAGCATCTGGCATCAATCCCATAGACCAAGCTAAAATAATACTTTCAAAATTTCGGGGTTGAATCACTGTATTTAAAAAAGCCTGCCACTCCATCACTCGTATTTTCATTTTTATACCAGATTTTAAAAGTTGATATTGCATTATTTCTGCTAAATTGATATTTGTTGCACTATTGGCATTTGTAATCACTTCAAACTCTAAAGGATTATTTTCGTCGTATCCATAACTTCTTAATATCTCTTTTGCTTTTTTTATATTTTGTTGAGGAGTTTTTACTTTTTCATTAAAGGCAAATGTCCCAGGTAAAAATGGACCATTTGCAATTTTAGCATGCCCAAAATATAAGATGTCAATTATCTCTTGCCTATCAATTGATAAACTAATTGCTTCTCTTATCTCTTTATTTTTAAATTTTTCATTTTTTAAATTAAATCCCATATAACCATAAACAAAACTTTGTTTTTCATATATATTAAATGAATTGTGAAACTTCTCATCGAGTTGTCTGTTGACTTGAATAGGTGATAAACTTCCTAAATCAAGTTGATTTTGTTTAAGCATATAAAATGAGGTTGTTGGGTCTGGAGTGAATTTATATCGTATAGTATCTATTTTAGGAATTTCACCAAAATAGTTTTTATTTACTTCCAAGTTTATATCTTGAGAAAGTTTTAATTCTTTTAGTTTATATGGACCTGTACCTATAGGCATTTTGTTATATTTACTGGTCATCACATCTTTTTCATTTTCAAAAATATGTTTTGGAAGAATACTTACTAACCAAATTTCTAAAGCTTTGAA
>JBATTX010000110.1:0-12846 GCA_049670825.1 Arcobacteraceae bacterium
CTTTAGTTCCTTTGCACTATTTCGTATTTACAAATATGATAAATAGCATAATATTAAAATCAGCACGCAATAACTCTAACTAGTTTTATTTCCTTTTAAAAAGGAAATAAAATCGTAATAATCTTTACAGAACCACCATTATTCTTGACATTTTATATATAAAAAGATATAATCCGCGTCCATACATTGGTTAGAGTGATTCAAAACACACGGTTTTGTATTAGTTCTAATGAGTTCTTTAAAGGAAAAAAAATGGAAAAAATTAGATTAAAGTTAAAAGCTTACGATCATAGAGTACTAGATCGTTCTGTTGCTTCAATTATTGAAGCTGTTAAAAGAACAGGTGCTGAATTAATAGGTCCAATCCCAATGCCTACTAAAATCAGAAAATATACTGTTCTTAAATCACCACACGTTAACAAAGACTCAAGAGAGCAATTTGAGATCAGAGTTCACTCAAGAATGATCGACATCGTTTCTGCAACACCAGATACAGTTGATAGTCTTATGAAACTTGATCTTGCGCCAGAAGTGGATGTTGAAGTTAGATCAATGGGTCAAGAGTAGAAAGGAGTTATAGATGGAATTTATTGTAGAAAAAATCGGAATGAGTCGAACTGTAGCTGTTCCTGCTGTACCTGTTACACTTGTAAGAGTTCTTGATGCTAAAGTTTGTGAAGTAAATGATGGTGTAGCTATCGTTGCTTATAACGATGGTAAAAAATTTAACAAAGCTATTGAAGGTCAACAAAAAAAGTATGACTTATCAAAAGAGTTTAACAGATTTGCAACTATGAATGTAGCAAATACAGAAGCTGGTGATTTAGATACATCTGCATTAGTTGAAGGTGTTGTTATTAAATCAACTTTCAAAACTAAAGGTAGAGGTTTTTCTGGTGTTGTTAAAAGATATAACTTCGCTGGTGGTAGAGCATCACACGGACATAGAATGGGTAAAAGAACTGGTTCTATTGGTAATGCTGAATGGCCAGGTAGAGTTCAACCAGGTAAAAAAATGCCAGGTCACTATGGTAACACTAATATTACACATAAAAATGATGTAGTTTCTTTTGATGCTACAACAGGAATTTTAGTTCTTAAAGGTTCAGTTGCAGGTGCAAATGGTACTTTAGGTAAAGTAAGGATTGCATAATGAGTAAACTTTTAGTATTAAATGAAAAATTTGAAAATGCTGGTGATATTGCATTAGGTGAAAAATTTGAGGGTATTAATTCTCACAATTTACACTTATATGTTAAATCATACTTAGCTGGAATTAGAGCAAATACTGCAAGAGTAAAAAATAGATCTGAAGTAAGCGGTGGTGGTAGAAAACCTAAAGCTCAAAAAGGTTCTGGTGGTGCTAGATGGGGATCAATGAGATCACCTTTATTTGTAGGTGGTGGACAAGTTTTTGGACCATCAAATAGAAATTACAACCAAAAAATAAATAGAAAACAAAAAGTTCTTGCTTTAAGATATGCTATTAATGCACAAGCTGAAAAAGGTTCTATCTTTGTTACTGATTCAGTAAAAGTTGAATCTGGTAAAACTAAAGATGCTAAAGCTATCGTTGATAAATTAAATAAGAGAGATCTTTTAATTGTTGTTGAAAACTTTGATGATAATACATACTTAGCTTTCAGAAACATCAAAAATTGTTATGTGATTGAAAAATCAGAATTAAATGCTTATTTAGTAGCTGCTTACCACTCGATTTTAATCGAAAAAGCAGTAATAGATAGCTTAGTATAAGAGGTATAAGAAATGGCAGATATTACAGATATCAAATCAATTGTTTATACAGAAAAAACTATTGAGCTTCAAGAAAATGGTGTAATTGTTGTACAAACAAGCACTAGAATGACAAAGAACAGTTTAAAAGAAGTATTTAAAGAATATTTTGGTGTTACACCTATGAAAGTTAATTCTTTGAGACAAAGCGGTAAAGTAAAAAGATTTAAAGGAAAAGTTGGTGCAAGACCAGATTTCAAAAAATTCTATGTAACATTACCAGAGGGCGCTGAAATAGCGAACCTTTCAGCATAAGGGAGTAGGAAATGGCAATTAAAAAATTTAGACCAATTACACCTGCTAGAAGATTTATGTCTGTTATGGATACTTCTGATATTACTTCAAAAGCAACAGTTAGATCTCTATTAGTTAGAGTTAAAGCAAGCGCTGGTAGAAATAGTAACGGTAGAATCACATCTAGACATAGAGAAGCAGGAGCTAAAAAACTATACAGAATCATTGATTTTAAAAGAAATAAATTAAATGTTCCAGGTACAGTAGCAACTGTAGAATACGATCCATACAGAAACTGTAGAATTTGTTTAATCAACTATGCAGATGGTGAAAAAAGATATATTATTCAACCTTCAGGATTAAAAGTAGGTGCTACTATTGCTGCTGCTGAATCTGGACTTGATATCTTACCAGGAAATGCAATGAAACTTGCAAACATTCCAGTAGGTACAATGGTACATAATATTGAAATGAAACCAGGTAAAGGTGGTCAAATCGCTAGATCTGCTGGTGGATATGCACAAGTTATGGGTAGAGAAGATAAATATATCATCTTAAGACTTCCATCTGGTGAAATGAGAAAAATTCTTGGTGTTTGTATGGCAACTGTTGGTATAGTAGGAAATGAAGATTTCTCTAATATGGTAATCGGTAAAGCTGGTAGACAAAGACATCTTGGTAGAAGACCACAAACTAGAGGATCTGCAATGAACCCTATCGATCACCCACATGGTGGAGGTGAAGGTAAGACTAATTCAGGTAGACATCCAGTTACTCCATGGGGTATGCCAACTAAAGGTTATAAAACTAGAAAGAAAAAAGCTAGTGATAAACTAATCATTTCAAGAAAAAAGAAATAAGGGTATAAAATGGCAAGAAGTATAAAAAAAGGTCCATTTGTTGATGCTCATTTAGCGAAAAAAGTAGCTAAAGCAATTGAGTCTGGAGACAAAAAACCAATCAAAACTTGGTCAAGAAGAAGTATGGTATTACCAGATATGATCGGTCTTACATTTACAGTACATAATGGAAGAAGTTTCGTACCAGTAAACATTACAGAAAACCATATTGGTTATAAATTAGGTGAATTCGCACCAACTAGAACTTTTAAAGGTCACAAAGGTTCAGTACAAAGAAAGGTAGGTTAATAGTAAATGGGTAAAGCTATATTAAAATTCGTTAGACTATCTCCTATTAAAGCTAGATTAGTTGCTAGAGAAGTTCAAGGTATGAATGCAGAAGTTGCTATTGCATCTTTAGAGTTTACACCAAACAAAGCTGCTGGAATTATTTCTAAAGTTATTGCTTCTGCAGTTGCTAACTCAGGTTTAGAGCCAGAAGAAGCTATTGTAACAAGTTGTAGAGTAGATAGAGGTCCAGTTCTTAAGAGATTTACACCAAGAGCTAGAGGAAGTGCTTCTCCAAAACATAAGCCAATGGCTCATATATATGTTGAAGTAAATGCTATAGAAGGAGACAAGTAATGGGTCAAAAAGTTAATCCTATTGGACTTAGATTAGGGATCAATAGAAACTGGGAAAGCAGATGGTTTCCAAAAAAAGCTACAATGCCTGAGAATGTTGCTGAAGATAACAAAATTAGAAAATTCGTTAAAAAAGAATTATACTATGCTGGTATTGCACAAACACTTATTGAAAGAACTACTAAAAAAGTAAGAGTTACAATAGTTGCTGCAAGACCTGGTATTGTTATTGGTAAAAAAGGTGCTGATGTTGAAAAACTTAAAAACAGCCTTAAAGCACTAGTAGGTAAAGATATCGCTGTTAATATTAAAGAGGAAAGAAAACCTTTCTTATCTGGACAATTAGCTGCAGAAAACATTGCACAACAACTTGAAAGAAGAGTTGCATTCAGAAGAGCAATGAAAAGAGTTATGCAAAACGCTATCAAGGGTGGTGCTAAAGGTATTAAAGTTTCTGTTTCTGGTAGACTTGGTGGAGCTGAAATGGCTAGAACTGAGTGGTACTTAGAAGGTAGAGTTCCTTTACATACATTAAGAGCAAGAATTGATTATGGTTTTGCTGAAGGTCATACAACTTATGGTTGTATTGGTATTAAAGTTTGGATCTTCAAAGGTGAAGTACTTGCTAAAGGTATCCCTGTTGAAAAATCAGATGATAATGAAAAATCTAAAAGACCATCAAAAAGAAGAGGTAACTAACAATGTTAATGCCTAAAAGAACAAAATACAGAAAAGAGATGAAAGGTCGAAATAGAGGTAAGTCTTTTAATGCTAACACATTAGCTTACGGATCTATTGGAATCAAAGCTTTAGAACATGGTAGAATTGACGGTAGACAAATTGAAGCTGCCAGAATTGCTATGACAAGAAAAGTTAATAGAACAGGTAAAATATGGATTATGGTATTCCCTGCTAAACCACTTACTGCTAAACCACTTGAAACAAGAATGGGTAAAGGTAAAGGTTCAGTTGATAAATACGTTATGAATATTAAGCCAGGTAGAATTTGTTTTGAGATGGCTGGTGTTGATGAAACACTTGCTAGAGCAGCTTTCGCATTAGCTCAAAGTAAACTTCCTTTTAAAACAAAGATTGTAACAAAAGAGGGTGAAAATGAATTATTCTGATATCAGCGCTAAAACTTTAGTAGAGTTAACTGAATTATTAAAAGAGAAAAAGGTGCAACTTTTTGAACTTAAACTTAAGTTAAAAACAATGCAATTAACAAACACAAGTGAATTAAGAGCTACAAAAAAAGAGATTGCTCAAATTCAAACTGCAATTACAGCAGCGAAGTAAGGATTAAAATTATGAGTACACATAAAAGAGAAATCCAAGGTACTGTGGTAAAAATAGCTGGAGAAAAAACAGCTTCTTTATTAGTAGAAAGAAGAGTTTTACACCCAAGATACCACAAGACTGTTAGAAGATTCAAAAAATATTTAATTCATGATGAAAAAAATGAGTTAAAAGTTGGAGATACAGCTACAGCAGTAGAATGTAGACCATTATCTAAAACAAAATCTTTTAGATTAAAAACAATTTTAACTACAGGAGCAAACGTATGATTCAAAGTTTTTCTAGATTAAACGTTGCTGATAACACTGGTGCAAAAGAGATCATGTGTATTAAAGTTCTTGGTGGAAGTCATAGAAGATACGCTACTGTTGGTGATGTTATTGTTGCTTCAGTTAAAAAAGCTTTACCAGTTGGTAAAGTTAAAAAAGGTCAAGTTGTTAAAGCTGTTATCGTTAGAACTCATAAAGAAGTTCAAAGAGAAAATGGTTCATTAATTAGATTTGATGACAATGCAGCTGTAATTCTTAATGATAAAAGAGAACCAATAGGAACAAGAATTTTCGGACCTGTTGCTAGAGAAGTTAGATACTCTGGTTTCATGAAAATTGTTTCTTTAGCTCCGGAGGTATTATAATGGCAACTAAGTTTAAAATTAAAAAAGGTGATACTGTAAAAATTATCGCTGGTGATGACAAAGGTAAAACTGGTGAAGTTTTAGCTGTATTACCTGCAAAAGGTAAAGTTATAGTTAAAGATTGTAAAATTGCTAAAAAAACAGTTAAACCATCTGAAGAGAATAAAGATGGTGGATTTGTTAATAAAGAGATGCCAATAGATATCTCTAATGTAGCAAAAGTAGAAGGTGAATAATATGGCAGCTAGATTACTTGAAAAATATAAAAGTGAAATCAAACCAGTTTTAGAGTCTGAATTTCCTCAAAATAAAATGTTAACTGCTCAATTAGAGAAAGTTACAATTTCTGTAGGAACTGGTTTCGCTATGAAAGATACTAAGTTAATGCAAAATATTGCTGATACTATTTCATTAATTGCTGGTCAAAAAGCTGTTACTGTTATTTCTAGAAAATCAATTGCTGGATTTAAAGTAAGAGAAGAGATGCCAGTTGGTGTAAAAGTTAACCTTAGAGGTGAAAGAATGTACGAATTTATTGATAAATTATGTTCAATCGCACTTCCAAGAGTTAAGGATTTTAGAGGACTTGACAAAAATGGTTTTGATGGTGCAGGTAACTTTAACTTTGGTTTAGATGAGCAATTAATGTTCCCAGAAGTTGAATTTGATAACATTATCCAAACACATGGTATGAACATCTCTATTACTACTACAACAAGTAGTGATGAGCAATCGTACAGATTATTAGAATTAATGGGTATACCATTTACTAAAGGGAGAGCATAATGGCAAAGAAGTCAATGATTGCAAAGCAACAAAGAGCACCTAAGTTCTCAACAAGAGCTTATACAAGATGTTCTGCTTGTGGTAGACCAAAATCAGTTTATAGAGACTTCGGTCTTTGTAGAATTTGTTTAAGAAAAATGGCTAGCGAAGGTTTATTACCTGGTGTTAGAAAATCTAGCTGGTAAGCTAAAAAATTAAGGAAAAAAGCCCATGATGAATGATTTAATCGCAGACGCTTTAACAAGAATCAGAAATGCATCAATGAGAAAGTTAGAAGTAACTACATTGATCCACTCTAATACTGTAGAAGCACTTTGTAAAGTGTTAAAAGAAAAAGAATATATCGAAGATTGTAAAGTTGTAGAAACTGAAGGTTCTCCTAAAAAATCTATTAATGTTACATTAAAATACGATGAAAATGAAAAAAGTGTTATCAATGAAGTTAAAAGAATTTCTAAGTCAGGAAGAAGAGTTTATAAAAACGCTTCTGAGCTTAAAAGTTTCAAAAACGGATATGGAACAATCGTAGTTAGTACTAACAAAGGTGTTATAAGTAATGAAGAAGCTTATAAACTTAATGTTGGTGGTGAACTATTATGTTCAATTTGGTAAGGAGTTAGTATGTCAAGAATTGGTAAAAAAGCTATCTCAATCCCAAGTGGAGTTGAAGTTACAGTAAATAACGGTATTGTTACAGTTAAAAAAGGTTCTAAATCTATCGATGTTGATACACATAATAGAGTTGGAGTAGAACTTGCAGATGGTTCTCTTTCATTTTCTTTAATTGGTGAAGAATCACAAGATAAAGCTTACTGGGGAACATACAGAGCACTAACAAACAACGCTATTGTTGGTTTAACTGAAGGATTTTCAAAATCTTTAGAAATCAATGGTGTTGGTTATAGAGCTGCTGTTAAAGGTAAAGTTTTAGAATTACAATTAGGTTTCTCTCATCCTATTAATTTCGATATCTCTGATGATATAGAAATTACAGTTGAAAAAAACATAATTAATATTAAAGGTAGTAGCAAACAAGAAGTTGGTCAAGTTGCTGCGAAAATTAGAGGTTTCAGACCACCAGAGCCATACAAAGGTAAAGGTGTTAAGTATTCTGACGAGCATATCGTGAGAAAAGCCGGTAAAACAGCTAAGAAATAAGGTATAAAATTATGAGTAGAGCAAAAGATCTAGTAAAAAGAAATTCTTTAAGATTAAGAAGAAAAAAGAGAATCAGAGGAAATATCAGCGGTTGTGCTGAAACTCCAAGATTAAGTATTTTTAAATCTAATAAATATTTTTATGCACAAGCAATCGACGATGTAGCTGGTACAACACTAGCTGCAGTTGATTCAAGAGCACTTAAATTATCTGTTAGTAAAGAAAATGTTGTAAAAGTGGCGGCTACTTTAGCTGAAACTTTAAAATCTAAAAATATTGAATCAGTTGTATTTGATAGAAATGGTTACTTGTATCATGGTGTTGTGGCAACTTTTGCTGATGCATTACGAGACAACGGAATCAAATTATAAGGGGCAATGATGGCAATTAACAGAGATGATTTCGAAGAAGCTATTGTTAAAATAGGTAGAGTTACAAAAGTTGCTAAAGGTGGTAGAAGATTTAGATTTACTGCTTTAGTTGTTGTTGGTGATAAAAATGGTACTGTTGGTTTTGGTGTTGGTAAAGCTAAAGAAGTTCCAGATGCTATTAAAAAAGCATTAGATGATGCATTCAAATCTTTAGTTAAAGTTAAACTTAACGGTACAACAATTAACCATGATATTGAGCATAAATATAATGCAAGTAGAATCTTACTTAAACCTGCATCTGAAGGTACAGGGCTAATCGCTGGTGGAGCTGCTAGACCTGTTCTAGAACTTGCTGGTATTACAGATATTATTGCTAAGTCATTAGGATCTAATAATCCTAATAACCTTGTTCAAGCTACTGTTGAAGCATTAGCTAAGATTAAAGGATAGATAGATGTCAATTTTACAAGATTTACAACCAGCTGATGGTAGTACAAAAAACAGAAAAAGAGTTGGTAGAGGTCAAGGTTCAGGAATGGGTAAGACTTCTACTAGAGGTCAAAAAGGTCAAAAATCTAGATCTGGTTACAAAATTAAGAGACACTTTGAAGGTGGTCAAATGCCACTTCAAAAAAGAGCTCCAAAAATTGGAT
Organism: Arcobacteraceae bacterium; assembly: GCA_049670825.1. Classification (GTDB taxonomy): domain Bacteria; phylum Campylobacterota; class Campylobacteria; order Campylobacterales; family Arcobacteraceae; genus JAIOSF01. The sequence goes on from JBATTX010000110.1 coordinate 8,413, forward strand.
TCTTCTCTAGAGTTGTTAAACCTTATTCTATAAATGTAGACAAAGTTAAAAAAGTAGCAAATCTTGAAGAGATCACAGTTGAATCTATCAAATCTGTTTACAAATTATCAAAAGAGGTTACTAAAGTTAAACTTATTGGTTCAACAGTAAGCGAAATTTCTTCTAAGATAAAAGACGAAAACGTTACATTTACAGGTAAGTAAAACTTATGAATAAAGATCTATTAAATAAGATTTTAATTACATTAGGTTTTATTTTAATATACCGAGTATTGGCATATGTGCCAGTACCAGGTGTAGATTTAACAGTAGTTAAAGAGTTTTTCGACTCAAACTCAAACAATGCATTAGGCTTAGTAAATATGTTCAGTGGAAACGCTGTTGAAAGACTAAGTATTATCTCCCTAGGTATTATGCCTTATATTACAGCTTCAATTATTATGGAACTTCTAGCTGCAACTTTCCCTGCTCTTGGTAAAATGAAAAAAGAGAGAGATGGTATGCAAAAATACATGCAAATTATCAGATATGCTACAATTGTAATTACTTTCGTTCAAGCGATTGGTGTTTCTATGGGATTAAATTCTCTTACTGGAACAGCGGGACAAAGTGCTATTATGATTGATATGGATACATTTGTAGCAGTATCGACAGTTTCTATGATAGCTGGTACTATGATGTTGATGTGGATTGGTGAACAAATCACACAAAGAGGTATAGGTAATGGTATCTCGCTAATTATTTTCGCTGGTATTGTTTCTGCAATTCCAAGTGCAATTGGTGGTACTATTGATTTAGTAAATAATGGACAAATGAACTTTTTAACTGTAATTGGAATATTAGTTGTTGTATTAGCAACAGTTGGTGCAATTATATATGTTGAATTAGGTGAAAGAAGAGTTCCAGTATCTTACAGTAGAAAAGTTATTATGCAAAACCAATCTAAAAAGATTATGAATTATATTCCAATTAAAGTAAATTTAAGTGGTGTTATTCCCGTAATTTTTGCAAGTGCGATTTTGATGTTTCCAGCAACTGTATTACAAGGTACACAAAACCCAACTCTTGTTGCTATTTCGGATTATTTGAACCCTAATAGTTATACATTTAATTTTATTACATTTTTGTTTGTTGTATTTTTTGCTTATTTTTATGCTTCAATAACTTTTAATGCAAAAGATATATCTGAAAACTTAAAAAAACAAGGTGGATTTGTACCTGGTATTTCTCCAGGTAAAGGTACACAAAATCTTTTAAATGATGTTGCAAGTAGATTGACATTTTGGGGATCTATTTACCTAGGATTAATTGCTACTTTACCGTGGTTAATCGTAAAAGCAATGGGAGTGCCATTTTTCTTTGGAGGTACAGCTGTTTTAATTGTAGTTCAAGTTGCTATTGATACTATGAGAAAAATTGAAGCTCAACAGTACAATGATAAATATAACACTCTTAGTGCGACTGGTTTATAATTAAATTATGGCAATTCCATTAAGAAAAGCTACTGACATTGCAAAACTTCGTACAGCAGGTAATGCTGTTGCGAAGACTCTAAATTATCTCGAACAAAACGTAAAAGCAGGAATGACACTTTTAGAAGTGGATACTTTAGGTGAAAAATTCCTAAGAGATCTTGGTGCACGACCATCTTTTAAAGGATTGTATGGCTTCCCAAATGCTATATGTACATCTTTAAATGAAGTTGTAATCCATGGTATTCCTGATAATACTGTTTTAAAAGAGGGTGATATTTTAGGTATAGATATAGGTAGTGAAATAGATGGTTGGTATGGTGATGCTGCAATTACTATGCCAATTGGTAAAATAAGTAAAGAAGATGAAGCTCTTATTGCTTGTAGTAAAGATGCTTTGTATCATGCAATTGATATTATCAGAGATGGTATGAGATTTAAAGAATTAAGTTTGGCACTTGAAGAGTTTATTACAGGTCGAGGTTTCGTTCCTTTAGTAAAATTTTGTGGTCATGGTATAGGTAGAGAAGCTCATTGTGATCCTGAAGTACCAAACTATCTGGATAGTCCAAATGCTAAACAAGGTCCTAAAATAAAAAATGGTATGATTTTTTGTATAGAACCAATGATATGTCAAAAAGATGAAGAGCCTGTAATTGATGAAAAAGATAGATGGTCAGTACGAAGTGCTGATGGTTTACGAACTAGTCATTACGAGCATCAAGTTGCTGTTGTAAATGGCAAAGCTGAAATATTAACTCAACTATAAGTTAAAAGGAAAAAAAATGGCAAAAGATGATGTAATCGTTGTTGATGGTAAGGTTATTGAAGTTTTACCTAATGCAACATTTAAAGTTCAACTTGACAATGGTCATGTGGTATTGTGTCACATATCAGGTAAAATGAGAATGCACTATATCAAAATACTTTTAGGTGATACTGTAAAAGTAGAAATCACTCCTTATTCATTAGATAAGGGAAGAATAACTCACAGATATAAATAATTTTATGTCTTAAAAAAAAGGGGGAAGTTGTTTACAACTTCCCCCTTTTTTTATGCCAAATTTTTTGCTTAAGAAACTTTCTTTTGCTCTGCTTCAATTCTTGCTTCTAGCTTTTGCTTTTGATCAATCAAAAACATAATATTTTCTTTTAATGCTTGTCTATCTTGATATGACTCAATAATAAACTCATAAAGTTTTGGTCTATTTTGTTTCCAATTGTGTAAAGTTGTTTTATTAACTTCAAGGTCACTTTCCATTTTTCGTAAACTAGGGCCTGTTTTTACTTGTGGTGCTGTCATTTTTATCCTTGTGTTGAATTGTCAGAGGATTGTACAATTATTTGGAACATAAGTCAATTAAATATGTACTTTTTGTTCCAATTATTGGAACAAAAGGTGTTGAAAGGGTAAGTTTTGTATAATTTTATTAATGAACATAACAAAGCAGATGAAATCAGAAATTATTCATATTTTAAAAATGAAAAAACTTATTGGTATTGAACACATATCCCCGGTGAGTTTTTCACGAAAAAAAAATGACAAGCTAAAATTGCCAGATGATATTAATATTGTAAAAGAGTATGTTGATAATTGTGCTTTGTGCGAATTGTCAAAATCTAAAAGTTCTGTATTATTTGCTAAAGGAAATGGCACCAGTAAGATTTACATAATTGGATTAAACTATAACTATAATGATGATAAAAAATTATCTTTGATTACCAAAATGGTTGAAAATGTAATTCATATAGATATTAATAATACATACATGACAAATATATTAAAATGTACTTCAACAAAAATGCAAAATAATTTTGATGATGAAGTTGATAGCTGTATACAATATCTAGAAAAACAGATAATAATTGGAGCACCTAAGTTAATTATAACCTTAGGTAATGCCTTTGATTATATGATTAAAACAGGCGAAGATATTATGGATGCTTCTGGTAATTTATTTAGTTATAATGGTATAAAATTAATGCCATTGATGGATCCTGAGTTTATATATAAAAATCCATCATATAAAGAAAAAATGTTTAATGATTTACAAAAAATAAAAAAAATAATGGATGACAAATGAATATCATATTAAAAGCAGCACTGGCTGTGTTTATACTAACGGGTTGTACTCAAACACAATATACTATACAAAAGTTTGATAAATCAAAAAATGGTTCATCGCAAAGTTATAGCACAGTTGTTAAAAAGAATACAATTGCTACAACAATCAATTCTCAAGAAAAAACTCAAAACTCTACATTAGCTATAGTATTTCCATCTCATACAATTGGTAAATATGCACTAGAAGCAACAAATAGTATAAATACTTATTTAATAAATAAAGAAAAACCTTTTAAGCTACAAGTGTATGATATCGTTGTACAGAATAAAGAAAATTTAGTAAACATAATAAACAAAATTAAAGAAGATAATATTTCACGTGTTATTGCGATGATTACAAAAGAAGATTTAAAATTTTTAAAAGATATTTCAGGAGTAGAAAATATAAAATTTTATTTGCCTTTAATCAATAAAGATAATATCGATAATATAATAGAATTAAATAATTTAGATTTAACATTTGGAGCTATAAGTTATCACGATCAATTTGAAAAACTTATCGAGTATTCAAATGGAAAACCATTATCGGAGCTTTATGGGAACTCAGGAATAGGAAGAACCCTTCATCAATATTTAGAAGGTAAAAAAATAAATTATTCAAAAAAAATAGATGATAACAATGGGCAATATAAATTCTTTTTGGAAAATAATTCAAGATTAGAAAATAGCGTAGTCCTATTAAACACTCCAATAGTTAAAAGTTCTATTCTCCTTTCTGCAATTAATTCTCAAGAGTTGATGATATCTAAAATACTCTCTACTCAATTAAATTACACACCACTTTTATTTTCACTGACACAAGAGCGAGATAGAAATAAATTAGTTATAGCAAATTCAA
>JBATTX010000111.1:0-2383 GCA_049670825.1 Arcobacteraceae bacterium
CCTGCTTCATGTTCTAATAAGTCACCTTTGAAAGTTTGTTTTCCATCTACTTTTATATGTTGATAATCACTACTTTTATAACCTCTATTTAACATATAAAATATAGCTCCTACTAAAGCTAGTATCAATAATTGTGTCATTTAATTTCCCTTAATCTTTTTATGTTGAATTTTATCAAAAATTAGGTAAAATCTCCTCTAATAATTAATGTAAGGTATGTATATGTTTGGTATGGGATTTATGGAAATTTTTCTGGTTTTGATTGTTGCAGTTATTGCATTAGGCCCAGAAAAGCTTCCAGGAGCTGCAGTTGATATCGTAAAGTTCTTCAAAAAATTTAAAAATAGTATTGATGATGCAAAATCTACACTTGACACAGAATTAAACATCTCCCAAATGAAAAAAGAAGCAGATGAATTCAAATCAAGTGTTAGTAATATTAAAAACATAGCAAGTATAGATATGAATGAGATTAGCAACCTCGATTATACTTCAAAAACAGATGAATCAAAAGAGAAACAAAAAGAAAAACCATCAAAAAAAGAAACTATATCTTTAGATGAAAATAAGGCTGTTTAATGTTAGAAGATTTAAAACCTCACATTGCAGACTTACGAAAAAGATTAATAATATCTTGTGCTGCATTATTTGTAGCATTTTTTGCTTGTTTTGCTGTTTATGAACCTATTTTAAACTGGATGATGCTTCCAATTGAAAATGTTTTACCAGCAGGTTCAAAAATGGTTGCTATTGAAGTACAAGAAACATTTTTTACAGCACTAAAGGTTGCATTTTTTAGTGCATTTTTAGTTTCACTACCAATCATACTTTGGCAAATGTGGCTATTTTTAGCACCTGGACTATATGACAATGAGAAAAAACTTATTATCCCATTTGTATTTGGTGCTACTATTATGTTTCTTATTGGTGCATCATTTGCTTATTATGTTGTAGTTCCATTTGGATTTGAGTTTCTTGTAAATTTTGGTAGTACCGTAGTATCTGTAATGCCAAGTATTGGGAAATATGTAAGCTTTTTTACAAAACTTCTTTTTGGTTTTGGTTTAGCTTTTGAGTTACCAGTATTTACATTTTTCTTAGCAATCATTGGAGTTGTAACAGATAGAACACTAAAAGACTTTTTCAAGTATGCAGTGGTACTTATTTTTATCGTTTCTGCATTACTTACTCCCCCTGATGTATTAACACAATTTTTAATGGCGGGGCCACTTATATTGTTATATGGCGTTTCAATTTATATTGCAAAAATATTTAATCCAGAGGTACCTGAAGATGATGAGGAAATAGAAGAGTTAATTGATGAATCAAAATAGTATATTAGACCCTTTAAAAACATCAAGTTATGATTATTATTTACCTGAAGAACTTATCGCAACCTATCCTGCAAACCCTGCAGATAGTGCGAAACTTTTAGTCTATAATAGAGCAAAAAAATCAATAACCCATACATCTTTTAAACATCTTTTAGATTATATACCACAAAATACTGAGATATTTTTCAATGACACTAAAGTTATCAAAGCAAGAATCTTTGGACACAAAGAAACTGGTGGAAAAATAGAACTCTTATTTAATAAACCATTACCAAATAACCAATACTTAGTATATATGAGAGGAAAAGTATTAGTAGGAAATATCATCACATTTTCTAAAGGATTAAGTATTGAAGTACTTAAACTTCAAGAGGATGGCACTAGAGTTGTCAAATTTTTTCAAGAAGAAAAAGAGTTAGATTTTTTAACCTTAGTAGAGGTTTTAAACGATATAGGACATCTGCCATTGCCTCCATATATAAAAAGAGAAGATAATGAAGAGGATAACACTACCTATCAAACATTGTTTGCTAAAAATTATGGTGCTGTAGCAGCCCCTACTGCTTCATTACACTTTACACCTGAACTACTAGAGCAATTAAAAGCAAGATACAATACAAGCTATCTAACACTTCATGTTGGAGCAGGTACATTTAAACCTGTGGAGTCAGAAAATATTTTAGAACACCCTATGCATAGTGAATATTATGAGATACCATTAGCCTCTAAAAAGATTTTAGATACAAATAAAAAGATACTTGCAGTTGGGACAACAGTAACAAGAACTATCGAATTTTATAACGATACACAACAAACAAGTGGAGAAGCCAATCTTTTCTTAAATCCTATGAATAAACCTAAAAGAGTAGATTATCTTTTGACAAATTTTCACTTACCAAAATCAACATTAATCATGCTTGTAGCATCATTTATAGGGATTGATGAAACATTAAAGATATATGATGAAGCGATAAAAGAGAAGTATAGATTTTTTTCTTATGGAGATGGGATGTTAATTATTTAAAAAGATAGATTTTAATCTATCTTTT